>NZ_NPML01000041.1 GCF_002252565.1 Petroclostridium xylanilyticum | reverse complement strand
TGCATAAGAGGGGGCAAGAGGAGTTGATTAAGTTGAGCCAGAAGCAGCAAATTATCATAGCAGCATATTTGGAAAATAAAGCAAAAAAGGCTATAGCAAGGGAGTTGGGTGTTAACGTAAAGACTGTAAGAAAGTATATTGCGGAATATGAGGCAAGCAGGCAAAAACTTCTAGATGCCGGTACTATTGATGATATAAGAGAATTGACTGACAGTATAGTCGAAAAGCCTACATATGATTCTAAAAACAGATCCAAGAGGAAGCTAACTGATGAAATCATAGAAAAAATAGAATTTTATCTTAAGGAGAATGAATACAAAAGGAGTATCGGTCAGTCCAAACAGCAAAAGAAGAAGACAGACATATATGAAGCATTGATTGCTGAAGGTTATGATATTAGCTATCCCACTGTTGTAAATACAGTAAATAATCTATTGAGCAAAGGAGCTGAGGCCTATATAAAAGCTGAATATGATCCAGGAGATGTATGTGAATTTGATTGGGGTGAAGTA
>NZ_NPML01000040.1 GCF_002252565.1 Petroclostridium xylanilyticum | reverse complement strand
TTGGAAGAAGAACGTGAGGGGTTATTACCCAAAATGCCTATGTATGATGCTGCAAGGATTGTAGAGCCCCGTGTTGATAAGTATTCCACTATAATTATTGATACATGCCATTATTCTGTCCCTGACATGTACGTAGGTAAAAAAATATTTACCAAGGTATATTCAAACAAAATCCTATGTTTTTATGAAGGGGTCAAAATAGCAGAACATAACAGGAGATATAGGTTTAACGAGTGGGATATCAAGATAGAGCATTATGTGAACACATTAAAGAGAAAGCCGGGAGCTCTAGCCAGCAGCACAGCAATGCATCAGGCAGATCCCAGGCTTCAACAAATCTACAGTAGGTATTATATCAAAAGGGAGAAGCAATTCATAGAGTTACTGGAATTAATTTCACAAAAAAGTATAGAAGAAGTTGAAGAAGCAATTTCAGCTTTAGAAAAGATAAGCCCTCTTGATGTAACGACTGAGAAGATAAAGGCAATTTGCAACCGCTCACAGGATGTAACCTTAACAGGAAGCAGCGCAGAATATAATGCCAAAGTCTGTGAAATAACTGCAAAAGCTGAGGAAATGCT
>NZ_NPML01000039.1 GCF_002252565.1 Petroclostridium xylanilyticum | reverse complement strand
GAATGGCACTGTAGAATTATTAGTTCCTTTAGAGAAGATAGAAAAGTTTATGTTTGATAAAGGTATCATTAGACAGAGCAAAGCTAAAAAGTTTCACCCGATACACAGAAAAGGATGGCTATATCTCCCAGACCAAGAAATCTTGGAAAGATACAATGCTGAAATTCGTGGAATACTCAATTATTACCACCTAGCCAACAATTATAATAAACTTAATTATTTTCAATACTTGATGGAATATAGCTGCCTTGCAACTTTAGCAGGAAAGCATAATTCTTCAATAAGTAAAGTAATTGACAAATATAAAAGCGGCAAAGGTTGGGCAATAAAATATAAAACAGAAAAAGGTAAAACACGAGAAAAGAGAATTGTAAAACTTCAAGATTGCAAAGGGTTCTGTGATGATAATATTGTTAGACACATTTATTCTGTAAATACCAATGCTACTATTAGAGCAAGACTGCAAGCAGGAGTTTGCGAGCTTTGCGGTAGCAGGGGAAAGTCTAATTATGAGGTTCACCATGTTTCAAGTGTAAAGGGACTAGAAGGCAATAAGCTTTGGGAGCAGATAATGAAAATCAAAAATAGAAAAACATTAGTGGTATGCGAGGATTGCCATAAGGCAATACATAGTTAATTTGAATTTTAAAATGATATGGTAATTATTAACGGAGAGCCGTATACGTCGAGAGGTGTACGTACGGTTCGGTGGCGAGGGATTTTGTGCCCTTAGCCTATGG
>NZ_NPML01000038.1 GCF_002252565.1 Petroclostridium xylanilyticum | reverse complement strand
TGTTTAGAAAAGTATGAAGTTTGAAGTGTTATGTTAACAATGATTTTTAATGGGTCGAACAGTGGCTTCGGTCACTGATTTAATACAATATTAATTGTACAAGGAGGTTTTTAGAATGTTATTAAAATGGAAGGATACTTATAGTTGTAACATAGCCGAGATTGATAATCAGCATAAAAAATTATTTGAATTGGGTTCCAAAGCATTTGAGATTGCCTCACTCAAGGATGAGTATGACCATTATGACAATTTAATCGAAATTTTAGAAGAGTTAAAAGCATACACCATATATCATTTTAATTATGAGGAAAAATTGATGCAGGAAAATAACTTTGATAAGTTTGAAAGCCACAAGATTGAACATGATTTTTTTATAAAAAAAGTTCAAAAGATTGAGAGAAAAGATTTAGAGGGAAAGCAAAATGAGGCGGTACTGGAAATAATTCAATTTATTGCTGATTGGATTTCAAGTCATATTTTAAAAAGTGACATGGAGTATAAGACATTCTTGAATGAAAAAGGTATTTATTGAGCAGGTGTACGTGCATTTAATTTAGTTGACGAATATTATGGAAAGAACTTTGCGAAAAGGCTTAGAGTCTGTTAATAATATTCTTCAGCTAAAAAATATACGCCCTTCCCATATAAAAATATTGCATTTATAAAGGAAAAGTCATATAATCCCATGTTTGACACTTAAATAAGACAAAAATCCTGTAAAGCCTTGATTTAAGAGGTTTTGCAGGATTTCGTGTTGATGTAAAAAGTGCGTACTTTTTTTATTTTTTCGTTTCTTTGAAAATTTTTTTCATCA
>NZ_NPML01000037.1 GCF_002252565.1 Petroclostridium xylanilyticum | reverse complement strand
CACCTCACCAATATGCAAGCTTTTCTTGTCAGTGTAGATTCATCTGCTTCGCTACTTGTTTTCGCTCCCTTTCGCCACACTCTACCAACGGTGTGGTCAGACTATCTTCCTGCGTCCCTTGCATACTTTTCGGCTTCGGTGGTTACGGAATTTCAACCGTATGTGCATCGACTACGCCTTCCGGCCTCGCCTTAGCTCCCGACTTACCTTGAGCGGACGAACCTTCCTCAAGAAACCTTAGGCTTTCGACGATTATGATTCTCACATAATTCTCGCTACTCATTCCGGCATTCTCACTTCTATCTCGTCCACATGTCCTTTCGGTCATGCTTCTGCCTACCATAGAAAGCTCCCCTACCATACTTGCGTATCCAAAGCTTCGGTATAGGTTTTAGCCCCGTTACATTTTCGGCGCAGAATCACTCGACCAGTGAGCTATTACGCACTCTTTGAATGAATGGCTGCTTCTAAGCCAACATCCTGGTTGTTTTAGCAACTCCACATCCTTTACCACTTAAACCTATTTGGGGACCTTAGCTGTTGGTCTGGGCTGTTTCCCTTTTGACTATGAAACTTATCTCCCATAGTCTGACTCCCGGACATCATCTCTATGGCATTCAGAGTTTGATAGGGTTCGGTAACCGGATAAGGCCCCTAGCCCATTCAGTGCTTTACCTCCATAAGATTAATCCGAGGCTAGCCCTAAAGCTATTTCGGGGAGAACCAGCTATCTCCGAGTTCGATTGGAATTTCTCCGCTACCCACAGCTCATCCCCCACTTTTTCAACAGTGGTGGGTTCGGACCTCCACGAGACTTTACTCCCGCTTCATCCTGTCCATGGGTAGGTCACCCGGTTTCGGGTCGTAT
>NZ_NPML01000036.1 GCF_002252565.1 Petroclostridium xylanilyticum | reverse complement strand
TGCCATCTGGCAGGCATATTGGGAAGTGCAGATAGTTCTTCCAATACTACTGGAACTTTACCTTCCAATGTTGAGTGTGGCCTTAGAAAATTAAAATAGGCAACAAATAGGGTTAAGAACGACACAGAACCATCAAAACTATTGAAACCATTGGTAGGCCTGTAATCACGTTTGAAGGTGCGGTTGAGTCTCTCAATAATTTGTTTGAGAGGGCGGTATTCCTCAGAGACAGGATCATCATTAGAAAGGCCGATAACCTGCTTGATATCAAAGTGAATACCGTATTGGGCGAAGTAATGCTGAGCTAGTATATAGATGGGGTTACCATCAAAGATTAGAGTAAGATCATCAGGTATGTTTTCAAATTTGGATAGGGTATCGTCCAATGCCTTGATAGCAGTAACAGTATCTCGATTAGGAGATACCGGATAAGAGAGAATAATCTTTTTTACCGCATCAAAGATGAAGAACACATAATGCCATTTACCATTAACCTTGATATACGTCTCGTCGCCACAGATGGAGCCAGACGGGCTATACTTGTAGTTGTCGATAAAAGGCTTAATATTACGGGCAACAGCATCTGCGTAGTTTAGTACCGATTGGTGGGAAACACTTACACCATGGACTTCACGCATCAATGCAGCAGTCTGCCTTGAAGACATACCGAAGTTTACGTAGTAGGTAAGGATAAGACCAAGAATGTGAGGAGAAACAGATAATCTTGATAAATTCACAGTATTGGGCTGCGAGGCTTTCTTTGCAAGAGGTTCAAAATCAATATTAAACTCTCTATAGATGTAGTGCAGCTTAAAGTCATGGGGATTAGCTTCATAACGTAGCTTTTCTTCAGCAGACATTGAGTTAAGTTTGTTAAGGTAATATGGACATTTA
>NZ_NPML01000035.1 GCF_002252565.1 Petroclostridium xylanilyticum | reverse complement strand
GTTTGGTGTTAGAAAACAGAAAAGTAAGGGGATGATTAAGAATACTATAGTTTTATAGAAAGCACACAAGAGATTTGATATGTTTAGGAAGTTGCATAAATATTTTTATTAGATACTAATTCTGGCTAGTATAGAGAGAGCCTGTAATAGAGATAAGTTTTTTCACGCTACTTATCCTTGTTTGCTAGCCAAAACCTTTGTATAGATTTTTAATGTTACTTGATTTTTTGATTAATTATATTTTATGTATAAAGGAGAGTTAACTATGAAATTTTGGACTATGAAGAAGTTTAGAATATCGATAATGTTCTTATCAATTCTTTTAGTAGTAACTAGTACAGCTTTTGCACTCTATGCTTCTCATATATATGGAGGAATGGATCAATATAAGCAGGAAAAAACCTTATGGTGCTGGAATGCTTGCGCTAGAATGGTTGCAGATTATCGTTACAATGTCACTCTTACACAATCTGATATGGCAGCAAAAATATTAGGATCAAGTACAAGGGATGCAACAGCAACTCATCAGCAAACAGCTTCTGCAATAAAACTATATACAAATAGTACAAAGAATACAGGATATACAAACAGTGCATATACTTTTAATTATGTAGCACAGAAACTTGATTCATCAAATAATCCTATTATAATTGGAGTAAATTATACAAATGTTGGGGAATATCATATGCTCGCTTGCTATGGTTATGATTCACTCCCACAGGAAAAAATATATTTTGTTGATCCAAAAGGGCCGTGGCAGGAAAGTGATTTGTTTGCAAACTATTTTGACGGTGTGTGGGCAAAGCCTTCGGGTGCTTCTTACTTTTTAGATGGTCAGTGGAATTAAACAAGACTATAAGAAAAGGTATGTAAATCAATATAAATGGAGGAATCTATATGTATAAAAAA
>NZ_NPML01000034.1 GCF_002252565.1 Petroclostridium xylanilyticum | reverse complement strand
GTGTGAGTAAAATATTTGTGGGTGACATTCAGGAATGATTCCCCGACGAGGGTTGCGAACTTTTGTTCGCGACGCTCGTCGGGGCCACCAAGCGAAGCGCGGTAGAAAAAAGCAAATGTCATGCAAAAAGGACTCTCTCCCTGCTATGATGGTGATGACCAACATCCATAAAACAGGAGGGAGAGAGTCCATGAAACATCTTACCACAGAATGGCCTTTATTAAAAGAGCTGGAGGAACAATTAGTCAGAACTCTTCAAAAGGTGTTCGCTGTCTTGTTGGCGGCCCTTTTGGAGGAGATTGATCAACAACTGGCGGAAGCGCGGGACAAGCGCCGGTATCAGCTGAAAGACAAACGGCCGACCACGATCCAAACGCTGTTTGGAGAAGTGACGTTTCGACGGAACTACTACTATGATCGGCAGGCGGGGGCGTATACCTTCTTGCTGGATGCCGAACTGGGCTTTGATGGAGCGCAGTCGATCAGCCCTTGCCTCGAGGAAACGGCGGTCGAGTTGGCCGTAGAGTGCTCTTCCTACCGCAAAGCGGCCCGTACGTTGGAGTCGATCGTGGGGTATGCGGTCATGAGCCACGAGGCGATTCGCCAACTGGTGCTGGAGGCCCCTGTCTCGCTGCACCACCCTGTTTCCAAACGGCACGGCCGAGTGCTGTTTGTGGAGGCGGATGGGCTGTTCATTTCCCGCCAGGGGAAAGGGAAACGGGCGAAAGAAGAGAAAATCCTGGCGGTTCACGAGGGATGGAAACGAAACGGTTCGCAGCTCAAGCTCGTGAACCGGCGCCACTACCTCCATGAAGGGGTGGGAGACGTGTGGGAACGGTTTGAAGAGTGGCTGATGAACGAATATGCCTATGACCCGTGCCGGGACCTTTTGATCATCAACGGCGACGCGGCGTCGTGGATCACAGCCTGCCGGGAGTATTTTGGAAAGCGAGCCTGCTTTCAGCTGGATCGATTTCATGTGGCGCGGGAGCTGCGCCAATGCCTCTCCGGCCATCCGCGTTGGCGGGAGGTGCGGAAGAAGCTGGCGAAACAAGACGAAGAGGGGCTTCTGGTGGAGCTGAACAGCGCGGTCGGCACGTTGGGGGACGAAGGCAAAGAACAACAGCTGGCCGCCTTGATTCGCCGGATCGAGTCGATGCCGGGATGCATCCGGGACTATCGGGAGTGGCTGTCGGAGCAAGGGGTGGAGACGACCGGCATGCGTCCGATGGGCCACGCCGAGAGCGTGATGAGCCGGTTTGCGCATCGGGTGAAATCCCGCCGCAGCTGGAAAGACCAAGGGCTTCGGGCGTTTCTGAGGGCGATGGCAGCCCGAATCGACGGGATCGGGTGGAGAAAGGGACGGTGGGAGGAGCAAGAGCCCCAGTCGGCCGTCTCGGCCTCAACAAAGTCCAAGCGGATCGAACAGGCCAAACGGAAGGCCGGACGGTTATGGGCAGATGTGGTGCGTCAGAATCTACCGTGTCTGCAGCGGTCATCCGGGACGCCGATCCATCAAGCGTTGTCGGCGCTCCGGGATGGTGGTTGGGTGTAAAAAAATGGAATATCGTATCATCGCCTCAAGATGAGGGATGAGAGTCCGAAAGCGCTTACGATATTAATTCCTGAAAATGGTTCGCTAACTAGTGATTGACAACGCCCGTAGTGAACCGAAAAAATGTTCTCCACAAAGTCTTGACTGACTCG
>NZ_NPML01000033.1 GCF_002252565.1 Petroclostridium xylanilyticum | reverse complement strand
GGACAGGATGCCCATATCGTTGGAGGCAGTTTGACTGATGCAATTAATGAAGGTGTAAGAAGGGGATACGAAAAAGGCTATCTGCGGAAATCGGTGGTAAAAGATCCGTTGGACAGGGTAAATACAGGCGATAATACACCGGCTGTCATACATTATGACATTGTGCCGGGAGACAAAATTAAAATAATTGCAGCGCCTAAAGGCTTTGGCAGTGAGAATATGAGTGCAGTAAAAATGCTTAAGCCTTCAGATGGTGTAAAGGGTGTAATAGATTTTGTTATTCAAACGGTAGACCAGGCCGGAGCAAATCCATGTCCTCCCATAGTGGTAGGGGTTGGAATCGGGGGAACTATGGAGAAAGCGGCATATCTTGCCAAAAAAGCCCTCTTGCGGCCAATCAATCAAAGAAGCCATAATGAGTATTATGGAAGTCTCGAGCAGGAACTGCTGGAAAAGATAAACAGGCTTGGGATTGGACCGCAGGGATTGGGGGGGACAACCACGGCACTTGCAGTGAACATTGAAACTTTTCCTACCCATATTGCCGGCTTGCCGGTGGCCGTAAATATAAGCTGCCATGTGGC
Source organism: Petroclostridium xylanilyticum (assembly GCF_002252565.1). Taxonomy (NCBI): domain Bacteria; kingdom Bacillati; phylum Bacillota; class Clostridia; order Eubacteriales; family Oscillospiraceae; genus Petroclostridium; species Petroclostridium xylanilyticum. Next base: position 39 of record NZ_NPML01000033.1, on the reverse strand, counting down.
ACGCCATGCTGAGGCAGTATTATGACAAGGAAAATTGGA
>NZ_NPML01000032.1 GCF_002252565.1 Petroclostridium xylanilyticum | reverse complement strand
AAAGAAAAGGTAAAAGACATAGACGTAATTAAAGAAAAGGTAAATGACATAGATGTGATTAAAGAAGATATTGCTGCAATAAAAATTCAGCTGGATGAAAACACACAAATCCTGAAGGCATTGGAGCATTCGGCGCAGGTAAATAAAGCCGAGCACGACAAAATTTTTCACGAGATTGCAGAAATGAGCGGAGAAATCAAGGCAATAAGAAAAGACCTGACAACGGTGGAAATTGTAACTTCAAATAATTGGAATGAACTTGCCAGATTAAAAGCAGTCAGATAATGGCTGCTTTTGTTTTTAAACGGAGTGATGATATGCAGTATTGTTCGATAGAATATTTAAACAAATTATTGGATAAAAAGCTGCCGGAAGCAATAAACAGCGGCTTTCAATTGGATACATACAAAGAAATTCCTTACGGTATCCAGCTATTTTTTATTTGTAATGGGACAAAATATATTTTGAACCTTTATTATACAGAGAAAAAAGGTCTAAAAATAGTTAGTAATATAAAGAAGCCAGATGAAAAAAATGATATACTAACAAATATATTTTCTACAAATACTATTGAAGCATTTTTTACAGCAAAATCTAAACCAAAAAACAATGAGGCATTATTAGACCTTAGCGGATTGAATTTTAACGTATGGATAGGGACTGACGAATCGGGAAAAGGGGATTATTTCGGTCCTCTCGTAGCTGCAGGTTTTATTATTGATAAAAAAATTGTTAGAGAAATTGAAGAACTGGGTATAAAAGATAGTAAGAAGATAACTGATAAAAAAATATCAGATATTGCAGCCTATTTGCATAAGAATTTCCAGGATAGAATCAGTATTTGTGAGGTACCTCCGGACAAGTACAACCAGTTGTATACAAAAATGATAGGACAAAAAATGAATTTAAATCACCTTCTTGCGTGGGCCCATGCAAGAGTTATAGAAAATTTGCTTGCCCGTAAATATAAGGTTGAAGGTGCTATTGTCGACCAATTTGGAAATGAAAAATACATAAAAGAGGCTTTAATGGAACGTGGACGTGAAGTTACACTTATCCAGAGACCTAAGGGTGAAGAGGATCTGGCCGTTGCTACAGCTTCTGTACTTGCACGGGAAAGATTTGTTATAAGGGTGAATGAACTGCAAGAAAGATATGGGATTGTTTTCCCTAAAGGAGCTGGACAAGCAGTAACTGCAACCGCAGAAAAGTTTATAGAAAAATATGGTAAAATCGAATTGGAAAAGGTGGCGAAGGTACACTTTAAGATAACGGAAAACGTAGAGAAGAGATAACGGAAACCGTTGTCCACAAACCAAAAATTTTTGCTAAAATTGCAGGAAGATTTTATATATTGTCGAATATATAATATTGTAAAAGTTTTGTTAAGAATAATGTAATGGTTGTGTTAAATTCAGGTCATAATATTAAAGATTATACTTAACAAAACTTATATTCATCATATCAGTAACTCAATATAAAGGAGCTGAGCTTATGAGATTTATCATCACAGGAAGAAAACTTGACGTAACCGATGGCTTGAGAGACAGGATTCACAAAAAGTTAGGTAAGTTGGATAAGTTCTTTGATGCCGACACAGAAGTGCATGTTACACTGGAAGTTGAAAAGGACAGGCAAATTGTCGAAGTCACTATTCCTTTTAACGGAATGATCCTTAGAGCTGAAGAAGCAAATAGTGATATGTACGCTTCAATAGATAAAATAGTGGACACCCTGGAAAGACAGATCAGGAAAAATAAAACCCGTCTTGCAAAGAAACTAAAAGAGAACGCCTTTGTAGTTGAAACAGTCAATGACGGATTACCACCTAATGATTTTGAAGAGGAAACAGAGTTTAACATAGTAAAGACCAAGAGATTTGCAATTAAACCTATGGATATTGAAGAAGCTATCCTGCAGATGAATCTTTTGGGACATCAATTTTTCGTATTCTCAAATGCAGATACTGAAGAAGTAAATGTAGTATATAGAAGAAAAGATGGAAATTACGGGTTGATTGAACCTGAATTTTAAAAATAAGCCGAGGCATAAATTGTCTCGGCTTATTTTTAAATTATAGTAAACCATGGGGACGGTTCTTCTGACACATAAAAAGAGCATGTGACAGAGAACCGTCCCTGTGTCATCTTTCAGGCACTGAGTTATTATTTCTTCTTCTATTCTTGAGAATTTTCCTCCATTATCATATAATATCCTTAAAAAAATAGGAGTGGGGAAAATGCGTGAAATCAATGCGAATCAAGTTATTGAAACAGTTGAAAAATTATGTATAGATGCAAACTATTATCTTAATGAGGATATTAAGTATGGAATTCAAAATTTTATGGAAAGTGAAAAATCACCGGTTGGAAAGGACATATTAAATAAGCTGATAGAAAATGCAGAAATTGCGAAAGAGCAGAATATGCCCATTTGCCAGGACACGGGGATGGCGGTTATCTTTGTAGAAGCTGGACAGGATGCCCATATCGTTGGAGGCAGTTTGACTGATGCAATTAATGAAGGTGTAAGAAGGGGATACGAAAAAGGCTATCTGCGGAAATCGGTGGTAAAAGATCCATTGGACAGGGTAAATACAGGCGATAATACACCGGCTGTCATACATTATGACATTGTGCCGGGAGACAAAATTAAAATAATTGCAGCGCCTAAAGGCTTTGGCAGTGAGAATATGAGCGCAGTAAAAATGCTTAAGCCTTCAGATGGTGTAAAGGGTGTAATAGATTTTGTTATTCAAACGGTAGACCGGGCCGGAGCAAATCCATGTCCTCCCATAGTGGTAGGGGTTGGAATAGGAGGGACCATGGAAAAAGCGGCATATCTTGCCAAAAAAGCTCTGTTACGGCCAATCAATCAAAGAAGCCATAATGAGTATTATGGAAGTCTCGAGCAGGAACTGCTGGAAAAGATAAACAGGCTTGGGATTGGACCGCAGGGATTGGGGGGGAC
>NZ_NPML01000031.1 GCF_002252565.1 Petroclostridium xylanilyticum | reverse complement strand
GCAGCCGTTCAGGATTTTTCCTGCTTCGACTACGGGATTTTGGAACGAACTTTATTTTGACAGAGTCAACTTTATTATCATGGAGTGGAGTTTATTTTAGTTATACAACAACACCACCAAACCTTTTTACAATTTTATTCTACTGTCACAGATTTTGCAAGGTTTCTTGGCTTATCCACATCGCATCCCTTTGCTACTGCTACATAGTATGCAAACAGTTGTAACGGTATTACTGTAAGTGAAGGAGCCAACAATTGGTCTACCTGTGGAAGATATAGTACAAAATCTGCTTCCTTCTCTATTTCAGTATTACCTTCCTGTGCCACAGCAATTACTACTGCTCCTCTGGCTTTTACTTCTTTGATATTGCTCAGCATCTTGTCAAAGAGATGCTCCTGCGTTGCAAGTGCTATAACCAATGTTCCCTGTTCGATTAGGGCGATTGTACCATGCTTCAACTCGCCGGCAGCATAAGCTTCGGAGTGAACATAGGATATTTCTTTTAGCTTTAATGAGCCTTCCAGTGCTACTGCATAGTCTAATCCTCTGCCTAAGAAGAAGACATCCTTTGCATTAAAATACTGTGAAGCATAATACTGAATCTTTTCTTTATGATTCAATATATTTGCCACTTTATCAGGTATTGTTTTTAAGTGTTCAATAATATTTTCTACTTCCTGTTCGGAAACAGTTCCTTTTTTCAAGCCCATGTAGAGTGCTATTAAATACATAGCAGCTAACTGGGCGCTGTATGCTTTTGTAGAAGCAACAGCAATCTCGGGTCCGGCCCATGTGTATAATACGTTATCGGATTCCCGCGCTATTGAACTGCCAACAACATTTACTACAGATAATATTCTTGCCCCCTGCTTCTTTGCTTCTCTCAAAGCAGCCAGTGTATCTGCAGTTTCCCCGGACTGGCTGATCAAGATAACAAGTGTATCCTGGTCTATGATAGGATTTCTATATCTGAATTCTGAAGCTACATCTACTTCAACAGGAATTCTTACCAATTTTTCAATTACATATTTTCCTACCATGCCGGCATAAGAAGCAGTACCACAAGCCACAATATAGATCTTCTTAATGCTGTCGACATCTTCTTTAGTAAGCTTAATATCATCTAATACAATGGTTCCGTCTTTTAACCGTGGACTAACTGTATCCTTTATTACTTTAGGTTGTTCACATATCTCTTTAATCATGAAATGCTCATAGCCGCCTTTTTCCGCAGCAGATACATCCCAGTTAACAGTAAATACTTCTTTTTTGATTTCTTCTTTATCAATATTAAAAATTTTAACTTCATCTTTCTTGAGGAGAACAATCTCTTTATCCTCTAAAAGGTAAATATTTCTTGTATGCTCCAAAATAGCCGGAATATCTGAAGCAATAAAGTTTTCATTCTCACCTAAACCAACTATTAACGGACTATCCTTCCTTACTGCAACCAATTCGTCCGGTTTATCCTTGCATACGATACCTAAAGCATAGGAACCTTCTACCCTATTGATTACTTTAATAATCGTATCAATCAAATCGCCGTTATAATAATAATCTGCCAGATGCGCTACAACTTCGGTGTCAGTATCAGATACAAATTCATATCCCTTCCCGATAAGATATTCTCTTAACTTTAAGTAGTTCTCAATAATACCATTGTGAACTACTGCAATATTTCCAGATGAACTGGTATGAGGATGCGAATTTACGTCAGATGGTGCACCGTGTGTGGCCCATCGCGTATGTCCTATTCCCATTGTACCCGGTAAGTTTTTCCCGCCATCCAGTTTATCATCAAGGATTTTCAATCTTCCCTTTGCTTTTACAACATTTACCTGATTATCATTATATACTGCCACTCCGGCAGAATCATATCCTCTATATTCAAGCTTTTTTAATCCTTCCAAAAGTATAGGTGCCGCCTGTCTGTCACCTATATATCCAACAATACCACACATACTTGAAACCTCCATTAATGAATAGTATATTTTTCTATTTTCATCCTATTCATACCCGGCCTCTTTTGGACCGCAATCGCTTGCGGGTTTGTAAGACCTTTATCGGTGGTATGTCACCGTGAGGCATCCGCCGAAAATCCGATAAACCTCATCCTCGTCAACTGTATATTATACAGCCCAGGCGCTTTTATTTTCGATTATTGAGGGGTCACATCTCTTCTCATAAGAAATGTCCCCTGTCATCTTCCCAATGGCCTCACCCCCCAAAAATTAATTGATAATTGAGAATTGACAATTATTAATAAGTACAAGCTTATAATTTTAAAGCCTCTAAAATCAAATTCCCTGTCATAACTATTATAAATGTTGAAATTATACTGCTAATTTTAATTGTATATTAATTCTCAATTATCAATCTTCCATTCTCAACTCTATTTCAGTCTTTCTTCTATTAACCTTGCCAATTCTTCAGCTTTCTCCTGTAGGAAATTTTTATCTTGTCCTTCAATCATTACACGTACCAGTGGTTCGGTTCCTGAGGGCCTTATCAGTACTCTGCCGTTGCCTGCAAAGGTGTCCTCAAGGCTCTTTATGGCCTTTGCTATAATTTCATCTTCCATATATGTATTTTTCTTTTCATTACTTACTTTAGCATTAACTAATACCTGTGGCAATACCTGCATCACCGATGCAAGCTCAGATAGCTTTTTGCCGGATTTCTTAAGTACGGATAACAGTTGAAGAGCAGTAATCATTCCATCTCCCGTCGTATTATGCTGCAGAAAAATGATATGCCCTGATTGTTCTCCACCTAGAACATACCCCTTATCAAGCATTTCCTCCAGCACATATCTATCTCCAACTTTCGTCTGTACAACTTTTAGGCCTTTTTCTTTAGCCATAATGAACAAGCCTAGGTTACTCATTACAGTCGTAACAAGTGTATTATCTTTTAATTTGCCTTGTTCCATAAGATCTAGAGCACAGATCGCCATAATTTGGTCACCATCTACCAAATTCCCTTTTTCGTCTATGGCCAGCACTCTATCTGCATCTCCATCAAAAGCAAGTCCGACATCAGCACTGGATTCTATTACAAACTTCTGCAACTGCTCTATATGAGTAGATCCACAGTTTAAATTAATGTTAGTGCCATCCGGTTCATTGTTAATTACGCTTACTTCGGCACCCAGTTCAAAAAGAGCAATAGGGGCAGATTCGTAGGAAGCTCCATTTGCGCAATCTATTGCAATTTTCAGTCCTTCTAAGTTACAGTCTATAGTACTTTTTATAAACTTAACATAATCATCCAATGCATTTTCATTTTCTGTTTTATGCCCGATTTCAGCACCTACAGGCGCAGGTATTTCCTCTGCGTTATCAAGAATAATAGCCTCTATTCTTTCTTCAATAGCATCACTTAATTTATAACCTTTATTATTAAAATATTTGATTCCGTTATACTCTACCGGATTATGAGAAGCAGATATCACTACTCCTGCATCAGCATTATACAGCCTTGTTAAATATGCTACCGCAGGTGTAGGTACCACCCCTATAGAAATAGCCTCTGCACCTACAGAACATATTCCTGCAATTAAAGCAGCCTCCAGCATATCTCCTGAAATGCGCGTGTCTTTTCCTACCAATATTTTAGGTCTATGATGGGTCTCTTCAGTCAATACATATGCGCCTGCCTGCCCCACTTTAAACGCAAGCTCTGGTGTAAGCTCAGTGTTGGCCACTCCCCTGACTCCATCGGTTCCAAATAATCTACCCATTTATTTATGTACTCCTTCCATATAGTACTCAATCTCAATCCTAATCTATTATATCACTTTTATTTAAATACTCAACTGGTATGTTTGTAGAATTATTCACAATAAACTTTAACAAACTTTAACTCGTTCTAACATAAATGCTATTCAGTCCCAATCTCCTCTTTATTTCCGGCAAAGCTTTTTTTGCAGCTATATATCCCCGGTCTATGCATTCCTTTATTCTGCTGGATTCTAAAAGCTTTACGTCATATATTTCAGGCTTCAACACATAATCTACATCGCTTAACTTGAATTTTGATAATTGGTAGGCCATAACGTCTATAGACTGGGCAGCAATTTCAAAAATATTATCTATTTCCTCCCTGGGGTAGCCGGAGTAGCCTAAATTCACTGCAAGCACCCTATCTGCACCCATATGCTTTAGAATATCCCCAGGAACATTATCGGTAATTCCGCCATCTACCAGTCTTCTTCCGCGAAACATTTTGGGTTTGAACACTACCGGAAATGCTGCACTTGCCCTCACTGCCTCCCAAACATAGGCATCATCAATATATATCATATGCTTTGTATCTTGCATTAAAAATTTATTAGACACAAACATGATGGTCTGCGCCGTATTAATATCTACTGCCGGAATTGCCAAAGGAATTATGGTATCTTTCGTTAAATAAACCTCTTTATCATAACAATACTTTCTTACTGTATTTTCTATTATATTTCCTTTGATAAAACCGTCAACTTTTGCGTTTCGTCTTAAAATCCAATTAACAATGAAAACAATTACCCCTAAAAAATCAAAATCTACCAGGTCTAGTCTTTCTCTGGCCTTACTTCTTTTAAATAGTATTAAATCAACAAGAAACGGTGCAGCCTTACCAAAATCAGGGTCTGCTACTCCTGAATCGAATTTTAGAAATATTTCCTCTATCTCCCGCGGCGTATAGCCTGATGCATACAAGGATGCCACTATACTTCCGGCACTGGTACCTGATATCATATGTACCGGCACTCCACCTTCTTCAAGCGCCTTTAAAACCCCTATATGTGCAGCACCTCTAATACCTCCGCCTGATAACGCAAGCCCTATTTTCATTGAAACCACCCCAACACGAATTGAGAATTGCCAATTGAGAATTAAAAATTGTTTAAAAAAAATATAATTCTCTATTCTCAATTCTATTTTACTCAGCGGTTAGGTGATTGGTGCATATTTTTTAATAATTTGCTCCGCTGTCCTTATACCATCCACTGCTGCACTTACAATCCCCCCGGCATAACCGGCCCCTTCTCCGGCAGGAAAAAGTCCTGATAGGTTAACTGCTTCTCCCGTTTCCCCTCTGGATATACGAATTGGCGCCGAGGTTCTGGTTTCCACTCCTGTCATAATTACATTGGCATCGGAATACCCCTTTACCTTTTTTTCGAAATATCTTAGACCATCCCTCATTGTCTTAATCACATACTCCGGCAGGCATTTTGCAAGGTCAGCAGGAATTACATTCCCAGTATAACTGGGCTTCACATTTCCAATATGCTTTGACGGTACACCCTGTAAAAAGTTCCCTACCAGTTGTACCGGAGCACTATAATTATTTCCTCCTACTTTAAAAGCAAGCCTTTCCCACTTTCTCTGAAATTCCACGCCAGCCAGCGGATGTGCACTTCCAAAATCTTTGGGTCCCACCGAAACTACCAGTGCACTATTTGCATTTTCTCTATCTCTTGCAAATTCACTCATACCATTTGTTACAATAGAATTATATTCCGAAACTGCCGCTACCACCACACCACCGGGACACATGCAAAAAGAATAACAGGCCCTATCCGTGCCTTTGTAAACCAATTGATAATCTGCTGCCTTTAATCTCGGATGTCCTGCATAGTCTCCATATTGCGCAAAGTCAATAGTTCTTTGAGGATGTTCTATGCGCACCCCGATTGAAAACGGCTTTTGTATGATTTGAACCCCTTTTTGAAGCAGCATCTCATAGGTATCTCTCGCACTGTGTCCTATTGCCAGCACAACTACATTGGTTGAAATCTCCTCTTCATTATTTATTTGAATTCCTTTTACAATACCATTCGAGAAATATATATCGGTTAATTTTGAATGAAATCTTACTTCACCTCCTAAAGAAATAATCCGATTACGCATATTTTTAACAACACCCTTCAGGAGGTCGGTGCCAATATGCGGCTTGCCTTTATATAGGATTTCATCCGGTGCTCCCGCTTCAACCAGTTCCTTTAAAACCCGCTCGCTCCTTTTATCATTGATTCTTGTGGTTAACTTACCATCGGAAAATGTCCCGGCTCCTCCTTCTCCAAATTGAACATTGGATTCAAGGTCAAGCTCATTTGTCCTCCAGAAATGGTGAACTTTTTTACTCCGCTCATCTACATCACCACCTCTTTCCAAAAGAAGAGGTTTATAACCGTTTAAAGCTAAAATAAGACCGGCAAATAATCCTGCCGGTCCTGTTCCAATGATAATAGGTCTGCCCGATATTTTTTCCGTACCGGGATAGATAGGTTGCTCTGGCTGTGGAACTATAAGCCGTACATCATGGTCAGCAAGTTTTTTTACAATCCTATCCTCATTTTTATACAAATCAACTAAAATTGAATATACAAAGTCTATTTTACCTTTACGCCTTGCATCTACCGACTCTTTCACAATACGAAGATTTTTTATATCACTTTCCCCTACTCTTAGTTTCTTTGTTGCAATTTCTCTCAAAGAGGTGATATCTTCATTAATTGATAACCTTATATTGTTAATTTGCAAACTCATATACTATTAGCCTCCCGGTGAATTGCTATAGCCACTATTCGTGTTAGAATTCGTATTTTGGTCATTGTTGCCTACAGGCTTTGTATCTTCTCCCACCTGCCTGGATAGCTTTACGGTAACAACATGGCTTCCCACAACTTGAACATCTGAAAATACCTTAATATCAACGGGCACTTCGTGCTGGCCTTCCCCTAGATTTTTTATATCAATGGCAGCATATATATCGTTGCTTCTGAGGGTGTTTATGTTGCTTTCAATACCTTTTAGTGTTACTTCCAACTGCTTTGTGATCAACTTATAACTTAGATTCTCCGGTACATTATCTACTCTTATATTTTGCACTGTAAGGGTGCGTAATATTTGTCTTTCTACATCAATTTTTATTTTTACAGTATTCACCGGCTCAACTAGCTTTAATCCTTCAGTCACATGGATAGGAACATCTACCTCAACATCTTTTTCAATCCTATTAATAGTAACCGGCTCGGTAAAAATTTGGGATATGCTGTCTATTACTTCACTTTTACCTGCAATTTTTACTGTACTAGGAAAAACCTCAGTCTTTGCAATAACATAATTTTCAGCAACTGAACCTGCTAACTGCGGTACAACCGGAACCTGTTTTGATTTCAAAATAGGATATACAATTTGGACCGTTTCAACATCTTTAGTGATATAGCTGCTGTTAATCTTTTCTTCATTCTTATTGTATATTTCATACTTTTGTTTCGTTACTATATCTTTATTTTGCCCTGATATGTCAACCGAAACACGCAAACTTCCTATTGTACTAATAATAGATGAAGGGCCTCTTAATGTAACAACATTAGGCGTAATTTGAGGATCAAGTGCAACATATGGTTCTTTAACTTCCCCTTTCGTTATTACATTAATCGTTTTCTGTATCTCCATCATTTTATCCAGCTTAACTGTAGCGTAGTACGGCTTTTTCTCCAGAATTGTAACCCCTTCAATAGAAGGTTCCACCTGTATCGGAACAGAATGTTCACCCGTCCGGCTAAGCCCTCTCAAATCAGCTACAGCTTTAAAACTCTGTTCACTTAGACCTGCGAGCGTCTTCCTTCGTCCCTTGACCTTTAGACTAACTGTCTGGTTGGAATCGCTGAGAATAAATAAACCGGACTCTGCGATTGCTTCAGTCCCAATAATATTTACAGGAATATCTTTTAAAGTTGTTTCAGTCTCAGGATTCTGGATGTCTACCACATAAAGCCACAAAATAACAGCAATAAGACCAGAAATAATTTTCAGGGTAATATCTTTATTTAAAATTCCTTTCACTTGCCTTTCCCCTTCCATGACAATAGCTTTTTCTTGCTCTTTTTATCTCTATTGGTCTGAAGTGTCTTATTGAGTGCTTTCTTCAACGTCTCAATAGTAAGATTCCTGGTAAGGTCCCCGTCCAGTGCAACAGATATTTTCCCCGTCTCTTCTGAAACTACTATAACAACAGCGTCTGAATTTTCTGAAATGCCTAAAGCCGCTCTATGCCTTGTTCCCAATTCTTTGCTAAGATTTTGGTTTTGGGTTAGTGGCAAAAAGCATGCAGCTGCCTTTATTTTATTTTCCCGTATAATTACAGCCCCATCGTGCAAGGGCGTGTTGGGAATAAATATGTTTACCAATAGTTCGGCACTAATTAATGAATCCATGGTGATACCGGTCCTGATAATGTCGCCAATTTTCGTATCTCTCTCTATGACCATTAGTGCTCCAATGCGGTTTTGTGAAAGAGTGTGTACAGCTTTTGCAATTTCCTCAATTGCCATCGCAATATTACCCTCGGTATTGTATTCTTCAAAGTTGAACATATTACCAAACCGGCTTCGTCCCATTTGCTCCAACGCGCGCCTTAACTCCGGCTGGAATACAACCAAAAGTGCAAGAACGCCAACCTGCATGGTGTTTCTCAATATGAAATTAATTGTATTTAATTTCAACCAATCACTAAGCTGGGTTACCACAAGTAAAATAACAATACCTTTTATAAGCTGTTCCGCCCTGGTCTCCCGGATGAGCTTGATCGCCTTATAAATTACATAGCCGACTATCATAACATCAACAATATCGCTTAGTTTCACAAATTTTATAAAATGAATTATGAATTCATAAACATTCTGTAACAAAGCCGTGCACCTCTTAAACTATCTTTTAATTAAATTATACCGTTTTTATTAGGAAGTTGTCAGCATTTTTTTATTTTTTTTCAAATAAAAAGCATAGTAATTTAGTCGCATAAATTGGTTAACTTGTACAAATGATAATTGTAGTTAACAGTTCACTGTTCATAATCCACAGTAAACTATCAATTAAAAATATAAAAATTGCATGAACGATTTTGCATAACTGGTCAGGAATGCGACATGGGGACGGTTATGTAAATTATTTACATTCAAGAGCCTGTTTATTCAATTTTCGGATTTATTGTTGTGAACTGTAAGCCGTGAGCTTATTTTTATATAATATGGAGGTAGAATATGGATAAAGATGCTAAGATGACAAAAATAATTAAAGATAAACTGGAAGAAAAAATGGGTGCCAGTGCTATGGATATAAATGTTGAATACCAAAATGGGTTCGTTCATTTATCCGGTTTTGTAGATGTGCTGGCCGAAAAAACTTTCGCAGAAGAAATTGTAAAGGGAATGGACGGAGTTCATAACATTGAAAATAACCTTACAATCGCTCTGGATGGCGAAATCAGTGATAGCCATATTAATGCTGAAATAGATAGAACTATTAAACACAGCAAATATGCCAAAAGCCTCAAAAGAGTCAGTTCCAAAGTCTCGGGAGGCAGTGCTGTTTTAACAGGTTATGTGAATACTCTGGCAGATGAAATGCATGCTATTGAACTAGCAAAAAGTGTAAGAGGTGTCAAAAGCGTTGCGAGTAATCTTGATATTGTATCCACTCATAATTACGATGATGCTACTATAAAAAACAAAATAAGCCAGGTCTTCTCAGGCACGCGCTTAAGCACCCCTGACATCCAAACTGAAGTAAACAACGGAAAAGTTACTTTAAAGGGTTATGTCTCCAATATGGGTGACATGGAACTGGCTATCGAACTGGCTGCAGATGTTGAAGGAGTTATGCATGTAAGTAATCAATTGAAAATTAGGAGATTGTGATATCGAGGGTTGTGGAGGGCAGACACACAGGTCTGCTCCCGATTCATCCCCTGGACGGTTACCACGTTCTCTCTAATTTCGTCCCTTACAGCAACCGCCAAAAGCTCTATCGGCTGCAACAATTTAGCCGATTTATTTTAATAGCTATTATTGCAACCCCTATTGCATCATATATTACTAACCCTGTAGTTAGCAGTATATACGACGGATTGTTTACACTGCTGAACTTGTAGATTTAAACATCACTTCAACGCAAATTTTCAATATAAAAAATTACTAAGTAAAAATAATAAAAAAAGACACTAATATCATCTTATCTTATAAATTTGTGAAATATTTTACACTTTATAAGGTAGCATATTAGTGGCTCTTTTATTACTCTTTTATATTTATTATCCCTTTACCATAAATTGAATATATTTTTATATTTTTATACTAGGCACTCTTCATATACTTAAAAATTAATTCGTCCAACCGTTGGCTTAATTCTAAAATTTCTTCCGAAGAAGGGTCTTCATTCTCAATTAGTTTATTAAGCTGGTCTTGCATTACTACAATTTCCTTTTTTATTTCTTCTTTTTTGCTACTCATGCAATCCATCTCCTTCAGTCAGTTTGCAATGCTGCAAAACTACTGTTGCTCTTTACTTATATTATACAACTTTACATAGAGTAAAAAAATAGGCTATATAGCCTAACATTTTTTATATCTTTTTTTATATCTTTACCGCCTGAAAAGCCTTATCCAGTTCATATAACAGTACTTCTACATCCTCCCCGGTAACAACCAGTGGAGGCTGAAATGCTAAAACATTCCTGTATTCACCGTTTTTACCGATTAGAATACCTTTATCTTTTAGAATTTCAAGAATCATATCAGTTTCTTTAGGCGCAGGTTCTTTTCCATCTTTAACCAACTCTGCTCCAAGCATTAAACCAATACCTCTTACATCTCCAATAATATCATATTTTTCTTTCAGTTTCAATAAACCGTACTTAATTTTTTTACCCAACGCTTCAGCCCTCTGACATAAATCATTTTTATGAATATACTCAAGTACGGCAAGGCCTGCAGCGGCAGATACCGGATTTCCTCCCAATGTAGATGCTGACGGACGTGTAAAAGAGGATGCAATCTCATCGGTTGCAGTATAAGCTGCAATTGGCACGCCGTTGCCCAAGGCTTTTGCCATAGTCATGATATCAGGTTGTATGCCATAATGTTCTATGGCGAACATTTTCCCCGTTCTTGCAAAGCCGGTCTGCACTTCATCTATTATAAGCAATATTTCATATTTCTCCAGAACTTCTTTGAGCGCTTTAAAATAACCCTGCGGTGGTGTAATAATACCTCCATTACCTTGAATAGGTTCGGCAATCATAGCAGCTATCCTGCCTGAAGAAGTCTTTTTTATAACATTTTCTACCTGGCTGACACATTCCAGACTACATTCCTCACTGCTTGATTTATATGGACACCGGTAACAATATGGATTGGGTACAAAACTGATACCTCCTGCAGGGTTTGGATCAGTCCTCCACATCCCCAGCCCTGTTACGCTCATGGTAAGATGCGTCCTTCCATGAAGGCCATTATACATGGATATGAATTCACTTTTTCCGGTGTGCAGCCTGGCTAGAAGCAGCGCCCCTTCATTCGCTTCCGAACCCGTGCCGCAAAAAAAAGTTTTCTTCAAATTGCCCGGTGTAATTTGAGCCAGTTTTTCAGCCAGATCTACAATGGGCTGGGTAAGATATATTGTAGTAGTATGCTGCAGTGTTCTCATCTGTTCAATTGTTTTTTCCAGTATATCCGGGTTGCAATGCCCGCAGTTCATTACCGATACACCGGCAAAAAAATCAATATACCGTTTCCCATCACTATCGTAAAGATACTGCATATTTCCCCTTACCACCTGTACGGGGCGAGAATAAAAATGATAGGAACAAGGGATTAAGTATTCTTTCTTTTTCTCAATAATTTTATCCGGACCTATATAGTCTTTGTTCATCTGACGTTCACCCTTTATTAAAATTGATAATTTGAAAAACTTAAAACCTTTTTTAAGATTCAGATTTTAGAAATAGATAAAATTTAATCAAAGTTTAATGCCCCCAAACTTTGCCCTCTTCCGGTGATCTGCTTTAGCTGATTGATTAAATCAGCATCAGCTTCTCTTTTTTCACAGATGCAATCGATGGCATGCCTGTATATTGAAATCACTTTTCCTAACACATCAGGACGATAGTGCTGTCCTTCCACTCTTACAGCCGCAGTCCCTAAGCTGCATAATTTCCCTACAAGCGGCAGTAAACATATATCTTTGGAAGTAATCATATGGTTTCTGCAGTATTGGTCGGCGTATACGGAATGCTCACATCCCCGTTCATCAATAAGACAAATAGTCTGGCTTTCACAGAAATCCTGGCAGCAGTCCTGGGCAGTTAAATTCGATTCACTTGCCGCATATACGCAGTGCTCCATATACATTACTACCGGCGCACCCTGCACCACAATTTCAATCGGTATACTGCTGCGCTGCAAAATATTTTTTAATACATTTACAGAAGTTTCAACGGATGCTGTTATTCTGCTCAATCCCTCACGGCTATAAAACTCTGCCGTCTTGCTATTATAGCAATTAAGAGAATAATCACCTATAAGCTTTAATCCGCTGTTTCTAAAAGCTTGTACTGCCCCAAGGTTAGAAATAATAACACCTGTTATTCCCAATTCATTGTATTTATTTATCAACGCTTGATAATCATTAAACTGTCGGTCAAACATCATCCTTGGCAGAGACAGATACACTTTTTTATCCCTCGCATAACAGACGGCTTCCCTTATCTGGCTCCTGGTAAACGGCCTGTCTCTTCTAAACACTTCCCCGGCTATGTATACCTCATCTGCACCGCTGTCAACAGCCTGTTTTAAAGCATCAATATTATTTACTTTTACAGTTAGCAGGGGCCGGCCCAATTTTTTGATATGTATTCTATCTTTTATCTCTTGGATTCTACCCATATTTATTTCAAACTCCTCGACTGCATTACTAAATATTCTGGGCTCTCTTTTTCCACTTAGTTCAATATTTGCCTTCCCCGGAATTTTAAAAGCATAACAGGTAGAGAGGTCTCTAACCCTGCCGTCATATAATTTTTTAAAATCTTCTTCATCTACATAATACCCTGCAGGGTCATCTATATATCTATCTATGGCTTTGCGGTATATATTAATTAACGCTGTGAGATACTGGCTGTCACGCATTCTGCCCTCAACTTTAAAAGAATTTACACCCGCATGAATTAATTCAGGAATATGTCTATACATGCACATATCTTTTACAGCCAGATAATGTTTTGGCATTTGTGTTTCATCATCTTTTCCTTTAATTCGGAAAGGCCAGCGGCAGGGTTTCATACACAAACCACGGTTGCTGCTTTTACCAAAGAGTACTCCGCTGTACAAACACTGTGCCCCGTGGACAGCACACATGTCACCATGAACAAAATACTCAAATTCCATTGATGTTGCTCCTGACAAGCATTTAATGGTTTCAAGACTTACTTCTCTTGACATTACTACTCTTGAGATTCCTAACTCCCATAATCTATCAATCATTTGCTTATTATGGACATTCATCATAACACTTGCATGCAAAGGAATATTAATCCCCAGCTCCTTGATTGCTTCCAATGCGCCCATATCCTGGATAATAAGGGCATCTGGATGGACCTGCTGCAAAAACAAAAGATAATCTTTGGCTTCATCTATTTCAGTATCACTCATCATATTATTAAAAGTAATGTATATCTTCTTTCCCTTTGAATGAGCAATAGATACCGCTTCACGAATTTCATCATTTGTCAGGTTATAATCTTTTCGGTGCATGCGCATATTAAACTGTTTTCCGCCCAAATATACCGCATCGGCACCGCTGTCAATTACCTGGTTAAAAATTTCAAAATTCCCTGCCGGTGCCAGAAGTTCAACCTCTTTTCCATTCAAAAACCTGCTCATATCCCACACCTTTTCTTAGCTTATAATACGTTTTCTAATCTATATAAGTTACATTAAAACATTTCAAATGCATCAATGATGCAGTGGGGAGTGGCTAGTGGGGAGTTTTCCTGTTTCTCTCTCCACTGTCCACTCCCCACTACTACATTAATTTTCATGTAAAATCTTTTATGAAATATATATGCTATCTCCAATAACCTTATTATACCTTTCAAAAATCAAATTGTAAAACACATTTAGGCATAATAAATGTAATGATGCCTCTTCTCAACTTAAAATTCACTAATGTTACGCAACCTTCTCATATATCTCTAATTTTTTAGAGTTTAAATCAATTACTGTAAACTGTTAACTGTGGACCGTGAATTTATTTTTTTAATAATTAACGTGTACCAACCAGAATTTTATTCCTTTGTCACTCCACCCAAGGTCCCATGGTACTCTATTTCTGTCCGTATTATGACAGCTTACCAGTGTATAGCCTTTGGAATCCGCTCCCGTTACAACAGATATATGTGTAATTTTTCCCTTCTTTTCATATGCAATATAATCTCCGGGCTGCAGCTTATATGATGCCTTATAGACCTGGTTATATGAGCCATAGGCTATCCGGGATGCCCTTCCGCTATTTAGCATATAACTATTAAATGCATGCGCATTTACCCATGCTTTGCTTGCTCCACCGCTATCATAATTCCACGTATGTGTTTTTTTAAATTTGCCGCCCTCATATAAAATTTGGGAAGCAAAATTTGCACAGTCTCCCCCTTGAGGGTTATAATCCCTGTACTTCTCATTATATTTAAAACCATATTTTTCTTCGCTGGCAGCACCGCAATACCGGTCTGCGTATTCAACAGCCTGTATCCTTCTTTCACTCAGACCGGAAAAATCCCTGGGCTTTCCGGATAAAATATACGTCTTAATTTCCTGGCTTTTTATATCATCCAGACTCAGTGAATCTGCAAAAGGGTCTGTATACCACTCTTTTGCTATTAGCCATTGCCCGTCCTTTTGAATAAGATCTACTATATGATACGTACCAATTCTAAAAGAGTTAACAGTGTCCGGTTCATTTTCATATGCGTATTTATACTCTGTTGAAGCAATAAAATTAACAGAAAAAACTGAACCTTTTTCTTTGCCATACCTGATTACCAGCGTAGAATGAATGTCTTTAAATTTTACCCCCTGCTTATCAGACCATTTATGAAGATATTTCGTTTTCTTTACTTCATGCTCGTATGCCCATGTCCCATATTTCGTGCTTAGATTATAGAGGGGTTTTACTGCATCTAAATCTCCCTCTAGTATTGCCCTATTTCTAATTTCAAAAATTTTCTGTATCACCTGTGAAATTTCTTCGTTGACAAATGTAGTAGATGCTTCAGGTTTATCGGGTGGACCAGGCATGAACTTATATAGGCATAATATAAAAAAAATGCAAACTACCATTAAACATGTAAAACAAATCAAAGTCCATTTTTTTATTGTAATAAAGACAAACATATCATCCCTCCAATTATACCACTGATAAGATTATATGTATGGAAAATGAAAGAAATTATTATAAAATCATTTTTCAAAAGATTTAATAAAAAACCCACCGGCCGGTGGGTTTTTTATTATAATTTTATCTCAACTTTATCCAATTTAACCAATACTTTTATGCTTTTTACCTGAACAGTTTCAGTTGTTAAACTTCTTTTATTGCTCACAAGCAATATATTGTTGCTATCCAATCTTTTTATCTGTCTTATTAGCCTTTGACCGCCATATTCAACAAGGCATATTGCATTGTTTTCTATCTCGTGCATTATATGCCCAAAGGCTATATCTCCTTTTGCTATTCTAAAACCTATCATATCATCATCTTCTATCCTCAAAAACAATACTTTATCTTTAGAATATCCTTCTATTTTATTTGATATAACAGGTAAAGGCCTGACATCTACAATTGTACTTAGGTCATAGGAATAAACAGGAACATTCTTTAATACTGATTCAAGTGCATCATTCCAAACCTCCTGCACCTTTGGAGGCTCCTGGGCCTTTTGTGCTTCGCGCAACTTTTGCTCTGCTGCTTTCCTGATCTCCTCTATGTCTTTCTTTCCCTGTAGCTTTTCACCTTTTTCTTCTATTTCATACAACATCTCATCATCTATATTTTGCCCAAAAATTTTAGAAATTCTTTCAATTAGAGCATCATTTAAAATTCTTCTACCTTCTTCTACTTCAATAATAAACTTCTCTGATACACCCAGTTTTTTTGCCAGTTCCTTCTGAGCCATCCCTCTTTGTATTCTAATACTGCTAATTTTTGATCCTATTCTGCTCATTTTATCCCGCCTTCTTGAATCTTAGGTTATTCATTTTTTATATTATAATGCCAACTATTATATTTCTCAATAGAAATTTGGGAACCTTTCGAATCGAAATTACTGAAAAAGTGCCTCTGTAATCAGGGACAACAAAAATTGACTTTATCTTAATCTTAAAAAATGCTCAAAAATTATAAACTACCGTTGCAAATATCCTTTACTAATTGAATCCTCAATAATCTCCTTTACATACTCCCAAAGTACAGGAGCACCTTCTTCTATAGGCTGGTTTCGCTTTAAAACTTTATCACTTTTTACGTTATGCTTTACCCATGTATGTCCTTTCGTATTATAATTATGCAGTAAAGGCTGCAGTCTATCCAGGGAAGCTGCAAAGCGTGCCTCAGAGGTCTCCCTTTTTTCAAACTCTTCCCATAAATCATGGATCTCTTTGGCCTGGTCCGGAGGCAAAATATTAAATATCCTGTCTGCTGCTTTCTGTTCCCTGCATGCTTTATCTTCATTCCCCTTTTCATCATAGCAGAAGGTATCTCCTGCATCAATTTCTACAAGGTCATGAATTAAAACCATTTTTATAACACGCAGGACATCAATGTTCTTTTCTGCTGCATATTCGGAAAGCAATACAGCCATTACAGCCAGGTGCCATGAATGCTCTGCATCATTTTCATTTCTCGAACCGTCCATTAAGATTGTCTGACGGTAAATATGCTTTAACTTATCAATTTCTACGATAAAATCAATTTGCCTTTTCAATCTTTCACTGTCCATTACTTAAAATCTCCTTTGTAATTTAATTTTCCTCTGTCTCCTAATTATATCTTATCTTGTGTTTTTTGCAACTCTTTGGATTTAATTATCCCAGAATAAAGATACTAATTGTAATTTGTACATTATTATGTTATAATAATGACATAATAAATTAGAGGTGATAATACTATGCCACAAATAAGACCTATAACAGATTTAAGAAATACAAATGAAATATCAGAAATATGCCATAAATATAGAGAACCTATTTATATTACAAAAAATGGGTATGGTGATTTAGTTATAATGAGTATAGAAACTTATGAGCGTCAGCTTGCGCTGGTTGACGTATATAAAAAACTTGCAGAGGCAGAAGCACAAATTACAAAAGGTGTTCCACTGTTAGATGGAGAAGAGGTTTTCAAAAACCTGAGGGATAAATATGCAACAAAGTAGTTATAGTTTAAAATTTACTCAAAAAGCAGGCGAAAATTTAAATGTACCAAACACCTGCAAAGTCAATATTAATTCAAAAACTTATACAAGTCTGCATTTATTATAAAAAATTTCATACAAGGATGTCAATACCAACAATGTAATTATTTTCCGAAATTTTCCTACAAATTTTTACACAAAAAGTCAAAAGGACAGGTTGGTTGATTATAACTTTAATAATCGGTATACCTGTCCCCTTGATTTTTATTAACTTGCAATACTCAATTCTTTTGGTTCAATTACAATGGCTAGAACATCTTTTGTATCACTAAGAACTCTAATTTGCTCAGTCATCCGTATATCATTGACAGTGATTTTTTCACCTGACTTTTTGCCGCTCACATCTATAGTAATAAACTCAGGCAATTCACTGGCTTTTCCTAAAACTTCTATTTCAGGAATAAGAACTTGCAGTAAAAGCTTTCTTTCTTCCAATTTATTTCTTCCGGTAAATACAATAGGAAGCTTTAATTTTACATCATCATTTTGTGAAATAGTTTGTATGTCTATATGAACAATATCCCCAGTTATAGGGTCTCTCTGAATATCTTTAATAACTCCGTATTTAGTTTGCTCGCCTATCTTAATCCAGATTTTCGTATTCTGTCCCTGTTTTTTTAAGATTCTCTTGAGCTTTAGCATCTCAAATTTAACAGGCAGACCATTTTCATACCCCTCTCCATAAATGACGCCCGGGGCAAATCCGTCCCTTCTGGCTTTCTTGGGTTTTTCTGTCCTTTCAATCGCTCTTATAAATGTTTCACTCATTTTAATTCCTCCTCATGCTGTCCTTTTCTTAAGACCTTTCTCTTAATAAAAGGAATGTAATCTAATAGAGCCATATGAGCGATGCAGTAGGAAATGATACTTTCAGCACCCTGGTTCAGGTTAACGCCATTGTCTGTGATACCATCATAACATCCCCCGGATTGCCGGTCTATGAGTTTTATATTCTTTGAATTTTTCCCATGATACCATTCAAAACATTCTCTGGCTTTTTCCAGATATTTTTTCTCCTTTAAAATTTCATAAGCCTGTAAATACATAAGTGTTGTCTCACATGCCTCCAAGGGTTGTTCATCAAATGCAGCCGGTTCTTTCCCTCTAGACATCCATCCCTTGCAGCCTACAGGTTTAAAGTACCCATTTGCAAATGTTATTTTCTCAAGAAAGTTCAAACTTTCCAAAGCTATTTCCAGATATTTTTTACTTTTTAATATTTTATAGGCTACGAGCAAGGACCAGGGTAAAACAGCATTGCTGTATGTGATAATATCTTCAAACCAATGCCAATCATCCGTACAAAATTGTTCATATCGCTCTACCAGTTCTTCCGATAATTTGTTAATACAGCTGTAAATATCCTGTATCCGGCTATTATCACTACAGAAGAAGCTGTATTTATGGAATACCGAACCGCAGCACTTGACACAAAATTTACGATGCGGCTGCGAAGCCATATATCCCATTCCCAGGATGGAATAAGCTTTTGCCCTCGGGAAATTTAAATGATTTACATTGGGCAGGGCTTTGCCAATAATATACCTGCAGGTTTTTTTTATATCCTGTGGAACAGAATTCCTGGACAGGGCATAGCCTAGAGCCCATAAACACCTGCCAAAGCAATCTTCAGAACCTTCCTCTTCTATGAATTCCCTGTTATAATTCATAAAGTTTTTAAACTTGCCCTTTGGGTTCTGGGCGTTAAGGATAAAAGATAGGTATCTGTACGTCAATTCAAGGTATTTCTTATCCCGGAACCGTCCATATAAAGCTGCAGCTGCTATCAAGGCCCTTGCATTGTCATCGGTGGTATACCCTTTGGTAGGATCAGGCACTCCATATTTGGCATGCTGGAATATGCCGGTATCATCGGTAAGTCTAAATATGTGGTCGCAATTAAATTGAATTTTTTTTATTGCAGTCATCAAACTACCTGCTCTTTGCAGGATTGATTATTTTCAATGATATCTAAAAACAGTTTTGTATACTGCTTTGCAACATTATTCCACATCATAGACTTACCTAAGGCAGTTGTCTTGGTTTCCATCTCTTTTTTCTTGTCAGGATTTTCAAGTATATATCGGATACATTTTGCAAGTGAGTCTGAATTTCTAAATTCAGCTAAAAGTCCTCTTCCATCCTCCAGCATTTCTCTTGCATAGCTGTAAGGAGTTGAAACAATAACCCTCCCATAGCCTACTGCATAGGCCAGGGTACCGCTTACAGCCTGGTCTTTACCCAGGTATGGCGTCATATAGATATCCGATAGTTGAAGATACTGTATAATTTCTTCTCTCGTCAGGTATTTGTCAATAAACTGTACATGTCCCTGCAAACCCAGCTCCGATACTAAATGTATAAGTTTTTCCCTGTACGATTCACCATGTTCTTTTTTCACGCACGGATGTGTTTGACCCAGAATGAGGTACAAGATATCTTCATGATCTTGCACTACTTTTGCAATCGCTTCAATCCCGTACTCAAGTCCCTTGCCCGGACTTATCAACCCAAAGGTGCTTATAATCTGCCTGTTTTTATACCCATATCTTTCTTTAAGCCTATCCCTGGAATCCATAATACGGAATGGTACACCGTGGTGGATTACCTCAATGTTTCCTATATCTATTTCATATACGCTTTTTAAAATATCAACTGTATTTCTCGCCATGGTGATAACCTTTAAGCTTTTTTCTCCCAAAATCTTTAATATGGTTCTTTGTTTGTCATTGGGGTGAGGCAACACAGTGTGTAAAGTTGTTACAAATGGTATTTTTAAATTCTCAACAAGGTCAATCAGATATTCACCGCATTCTCCACCAAAAATTCCGTATTCATGTTCAATTACTAATAGATCAATATCCGACTGATTAAGTTTTTCTGCTAAATCAATATAATTTTGACGGTCAAATTGATCCAGTTCAACAATAACCTTTTCATCATAGTGATATTTATCATTGCTTACTGCAACTATTTTAGGTGTATTTAACAATTTTACATTATCCAGTTCATTTATTAAATCCTGAGTAAAGGTAGCCAGCCCACATTCCCTGGGCGGATAGGTACTTAGAAAAGCTACATTTCTTTTTCTGTTTGTCGTAACCATCATATACCTCCTTCAATCTTTTATACTATAAATTATTTATATTGCTACAGGCTGAAGAACATCTTCTGTATATACCGTGTTATAAACTTCTTCACTACCATCTATTCTGCAGTTGGAAGCTATGACGGTGTTAACCAGTCTGGCTCCCCTGCCAACTCTCACATGGTCCCATAAGACGCTTCCTACAACCCTGCTTCCCATCGCAATACTTGATCCATCTCCTATTACTGCATGAGGTCCTACAAAAGCATAAGCTTCTATGTTAACATTCTCACCCACATATACAGGCCCCACAATTTTTGCTTCAGGATGGATTCTTGTATTTTTTCCTTTTAAAATGAGGTCACCTACGTGACTGCAACCCATTAAACAATCGCTAAATATCTTACACTCGGCATTTAAAATATCTTTATGTGCCTGAATATATTTTTCAGGTGTACCAATGTCCATCCAGTAGCAACGCATCTCATATGCAGCCATCTTATAGCCTTTATTTAGCAGCATAGGATATGTTTCTTTTTCTATTGAAACCACCCTATTTGATGGAATTTCGTTAAATATTTGAGGCTCGAATACATAAATGCCTGCGTTGATGAAATTAGATGCGATTTCATGTGCCTGCGGCTTTTCCTTGAATGAAGTGATATAGTGATGGCTGTCATATTCAATTACTCCATACTGGGATGGATTTTTAACTTCGGTTACAGCAATCGTCGCTATACAGGATTTATTCCTATGGTGTTCAATCAATTGTCCAACATCTATATCGCTTAAAATATCCGAATTCAATACGACAAAAGTATCATCAAAATATTTTTCTGCCTGCTTAACTGCACCTCCCGTACCGAGAGGTATGTCTTCGCTGATATAATGAATCTTTACTCCAAATTGTTTTCCATCACCAAAATAATTTTTAATATACTGGGACTGATAGCAGGTACTAAGGATAATTTCATTAATCCCGTTTTTTTTGAGATTTGCTATGGTTCTTTCCAAAAGAGGCTTACCTACAATGGGAACCATAGGTTTTGGAATGTTGTTTGTGAGCGGCTGCAGTCTTGTCCCTCTGCCGCCGGCAAGAAGAAGTGCTTTCATATGTATCCCTCCTTGAATCAATGGGTTAGTTTATTGTACTATTGTACTAAGATGAAAACTTTTATTGATTTTACATGTTAAGATAACCTAATCTGCTGTGCTTAATTGTTCGTTTTCTTTGGGTTGTGGGCATCTTTTGATATATTCAAGCAGATCACTCAAGTTTGCCGTAGCCAAGGCTATGCAAGTATCTGCCCCGCCATAATACATTCTGACAATTCCGCTTTCCTTATCTAGAATCCATCCACAGGGAAATACCACATCATCAACATCCCCCTCCCTCTCATATGGCTCTGATGGCCCAAACACCCACTCGTCACTTCTTCTCAAGACCTTAAAAGGATTTTCTAAGTCGAGCAGGGCAAGTCCGAGTCTATAGATTGCTCCAGCAACAGTTTGCCTTACCCCGTGGTAAAGGATCAGCCACCCTTCCGGTGTTTCAAGAGGTTGTGGAGAAAGGCCAACTTTATTAGCATCCCACCACCCTCCCTGGCGTGCATTTATTAATATCTGATGATCCCCCCAGTATTTTAAGTCATTAGAGCTTGAAACCCATATATGGGCACCTGCACCTTTAAAAGCAGGAATCGGCCGATGTATTAACACCCATTTACCGTCAAACCGCCTTGGAAATAGTGCGGCATCTTTATCTTCCGGCGGCATAATAGGTCCTAATCTCTCAAAAGTGACAAAATCCTTTGTTAATGCCAGTGCTACCAGCGGTCCTCCATGAGAATAGGCAGTATAAGTGATTGCCCATTTTCCCAGTTCTTCTATCCATGTAATTCTTGGATCTTCAATTCCCCATGCTTCTTCTGGATAATGCTCAGGGTCCGGTTCCAAGGTGGGCGAAGGATCAATCTGCCAGTTGCTTACTCCGTCTTCACTGATAGCTTTGGTTAAGTGTGAAAAACCTCTCCTGTCTTCTACCCGGGCAAGTAATAATACCTTGTCATTGTAAAGGGTTACTGCCGGATTGAAAACCGTATTGGCTGCATAAGGCCAATCTTTGGATGTCAATATGGGATTATTTGAATGCCTTTTAAACAGCTCTTTATATGTATTATCGCTGCTTTTTAATCTTGTCTGAAACCCTTTATGCGACATAAAGCGCCCCTCCTATTCAACATAAGCTCAAAGCTGTCAAAATGCATTTTTAATTTTTATTATAAATAATTAACTGACTTTAAAACTATATTGAACACACTAAAGATTTTACAATAACTTTGTATTTTGTATGTGCAAGCATTTGCAGTAACATTATCTATAAATATTAAGACTTTATTAAATTGATTTTGGTTATCGATATAAATTTGTTATTGTGAAATAATTTTAGAAATGGATATTGACTCAGTTATTTTTTTCAGAAATAAAAAATATGCTTTTCATATATGTATTCCTCCTTAACAATATTTTAATGTTTTATATTACAACTTTAAGTACTATATATTTACTGATAATGATTTTACATGGCAGATAAAGTCAATAAGTTCACAGTTCACGGTTCACAGTTCACAGTAAAAGCTATTAAATCGTTTACTACTATGAACTGAGAACTGTTAACTGTGAACTATATAGTACCATTAAACATATCCAATATTGTTAATAAAGAAATAAGCTACTAAATCTAGAAATGTGTTTTCAACCCGGCATTATTAGAAAAATAATTTGTTTTGTTAGCACTCAATATTCATGAGTGCTAACAATTAAAATTTTATTAAATATATTTTACGTTGTCAAGAGATAATTTTATAATTTTAAAAATTTGTTCACATTTTTAATATTCTTTTTTTAAGTTAGCCAATTTTAAAAGAATAAAGATACTAAAAAATATACGTCCATAAAATAATATAATTAGAACGATACTAATTATAATTTATACATTATTATGCTATAATAATGACATAATAAACTAGAGATGATAATACTATGCCACAAATAAGACCTATAACAGATTTAAGAAATACAAATGAAATATCAGAAATATGCCATAAATATAGGGAACCTATTTATATTACAAAAAATGGGTATGGTAATTTAGTTATAATGAGTATAGAAACTTATGAACGTCAGCTTGCGCTGGTTGACGTATATAAAAAACTTGCATTTGTACAATTTGATTATAGATTTACTATTATGTCAATTTGTAGATTGTAAACCCTTTTATCATCATAGAAAATAAGCAATAATAGGAATAGTTAATACCGACAGCAGTGTGGAAATAAATACACATTGGGCACCCAAATACGAGTTTCCGTCATATTTTTCTGCCAATATAGATGCATTGGCAGCAATAGGCATAGCAGTAATAACAACAGGTATGCCTGTCATCATCAAATTCAAATCAAAAGCTTTTAGAAAAAAGAGCAAGCTTACAGGTAAAAGAATCAAACGAATAGAGGTCACCACATATACTTGATAATTGTTAAATAATTCTGAAAATTTTGCATTTGCCAAGATTAATCCTGCAAGAATCATTGAAAGCGGCGTAGTTGTAGAAGCAAGCATATTGATAGACATGGCTACCGGCTTAGGAATTTTTAGAGAAAAAATAAAAATACAAAAACCTATTATGACTGCCATAAAAGGTGGATTAACAATATTTTTTAAATCCATATTTATATATTTCGCTTTTCCTCTCTTTATTATCATGATACCTAAAGAGTTAAATAAAAAATAAATTGGAATACTAAATAAAGATGCATAAAGGATTCCTTGCTCTCCAAACAATGCTTCTACAACCGGATAACCCATAAAAGCAAAATTGGAAAACATAATACCAAATTGATATATATTTCGAGATAATGGATCTACTTTTAACAGTTTAACGGTTATAATAGCAACTATAAAAGAAAATATTATGGTGCCTACAGATATCACAATCAGCCAAAAACCTTCCATTAAAACTTGGGGCGAAAAGGGATAGCTCATACCACGAATAATCATAGCCGGTAACACAATATTAAACAATAAATTAGAAAGATTTTTACTAAATGATGCATCTACTATGTTCAGCTTTTTTACAACAAATCCAACTACCAACATAATAAAAAGTATAAGTATTTGATTAAAAGTAACAAAAAAATCCATGTTCAAAAGCTCCTTTTTTAAAACAAACTGTTATTTTCAAAAATAATGGAAGAAGCAATAAGCTCCTCCCATTATTTATATCATATCTTAGCAACTGTAATCTTTACTTTTTCTCCGTTTACATTCCATTCTTTTGTATAACCCTCTGCACTGCCTTCAGTCATTGCCAGTGCCAATACTTCTTTAGCAATTTCTTTTTCATTCTTCTTCATGATCTCTGCAATTCTAGCATTATTGCTATAATATACATGAATATTATCCTGAATTTCAAAACCGGCTTCTTTCCTCATGGTCTGAATTTTGCTGATAATTTCACGTACAAATCCCTCTTCGATAAGTTCAGGAGTGAGATTCGTATCCAGTACAACAGTGACACCGTAGTCTGTTTCTGCCACCATCCCTGCTTTGTCAACCGACTCACTGAGCACATCCTGTTCTGCAAGCTCTACTTTAGTTCCTTCTACTTCTAAAGTTACCGTCTCACCTTTCTTGAACAATGCCATAACTTCGTTACCATCTACATTATTAAGCGCTTCGGCAATCTTAGGGACCAGTTTCCCATATTTCGGACCAAGGGTCCTAAGCTGTGGTTTGAACTTATAAGTTGTAAAAGCACTTACATTATCGGTGAAAACAATTTCTTTTACATTTAATTCGTCAGCAACCAGGTCTCTGAACATATCAGGAAGCTTTGTTTTAGCTTTTACATACATTGTTCCTATAGGCTGACGATTCTTAATACTTGCTTTATTTCTGCAAGCACGGCCCTGTACTACCAGCTTGAGTACAAAATCCATGTTTTCTTCCAGTTCCTTGTCGATAAATTTCTCATCTGCCTGCGGATAGTCGCAAAGATGTACACTCTCCGGAGCAGAACTGTCCACATTCAGTACCAGGTTTTTGTAAATTTCCTCTGCCATAAATGGCACAAAGGGTGCAATAAGCTTGGACAGCGTTTCAAGCACAGTATAAAGTGTCATATATGCATTAATTTTATCCTGTGTCATTTCTTCCTGCCAGAAACGTTCCCTGCTTCTTCTTACATACCAGTTACTCAATTCATCTACAAATTCCTGGATGGCTCTTGCCGGTTCTGTAATGCGGTAATTATCCAGATTTTTTTCTACCATTGCAACCAGTGAATGCAGCCTGGATAAAATCCATTTATCAATTACCTGTAATTTGTCATATTCTAATTTATAATTATTTGGATTAAACTTATCAATATTTGCATACAGTACAAAGAAGGCATAGGTATTCC
Source organism: Petroclostridium xylanilyticum (assembly GCF_002252565.1). NCBI lineage: Bacteria > Bacillati > Bacillota > Clostridia > Eubacteriales > Oscillospiraceae > Petroclostridium > Petroclostridium xylanilyticum. Next base: position 38,970 of record NZ_NPML01000031.1, on the reverse strand, counting down.
ACAAGGTCCCCATAAATTTTCTTTGTCCTTCGCTTACCGCTTCTTCATAGAAACGGCTGGGCAGCCATGGTGCACTGCTTGTGTAGAAATACCAGCGGACTGCATCCGCCCCCTGCTTGTCAAGTATTGTCCATGGGTCTACCACATTTCCCTTGTGCTTGCTCATTTTCTGCCCATCCTTATCCTGCACATGGCCTAAGACGATAACGTTCTTATATGACGGCTCGTCAAATATGAGGGTTGAAATGGCAAGCAAGGTGTAGAACCACCCCCTCGTCTGGTCTACTGCTTCACTGATAAAATCTGCCGGGAAATTCTGTTCAAAGATTTCCTTATTCTCAAAGGGATAATGCCATTGTGCAAAAGGCATAGATCCGGAATCAAACCAGCAATCAATTACCTCACTTACTCTTTTCATGGTTCCGGTTTTACACTCGGGGCAATTCAAATATACATTGTCAATATATGGCTTGTGCAGTTCAATGTTTTCAGGAACATTTTGGCCCATTTCCTTTAACTCGTCAATACTTCCTACAACATGACGGTGTCCGCATTCACACTCCCAGATAGGCAGCGGAGTTCCCCAGTATCTTTCACGGCTTAAGCCCCAGTCAATTACATTTTCAAGGAAGTTTCCAAAACGTCCATCTTTAATGTTGTCAGGCAGCCAGTTAATCTTATTATTATTCTTTAACAGATTTTCTTTTACAGCGGTCATTTTGATAAACCATGTATCGCGGGCATAATACAATAACGGTGTGTCACATCTCCAGCAGAACGGATAGGCGTGTTCGTAATCTACCGCCTTATATAAAAGATTTCTTCCATCTAAATTTTTTATGATAAGCGGGTCTGCGTCTTTAACGAAAACACCCTTCCATGGTTCTACGCTGTCTACAAATTCTCCCTGCTCATTAACAAGCTGAACAAAAGGAAGGTCGTATGCTCTTCCTACTTTCGCGTCGTCTTCACCAAAAGCCGGGGCAGTGTGTACAATCCCTGTACCGTCAGTCAATGTTACGAAATTGTCTGCTACCACATAGTAGGCTTTTTTCTCCGGCTTTACAAAATCAAACAGCGGTTCATATTCCATACCTACCAAATCTTTACCCAGCATTTTTTCCTGCACTTCAAATTCCTCATTTAATACTGTTGGTGCCAGTGCCTCTGCCAGAATATACACTTCATCTGCACACTTTGCTTTTATATAAGTCTCACCCGGATTTACTGTAAGGGCAACGTTGGAAGGCAATGTCCATGGTGTAGTCGTCCACGCCATCAGGTATACCTGCTTTTGTCCTTTTACCTGGAATTTAACATATATGGATGGGTCTTTTACATCTTTATAGCCCTGTGCAACTTCATGGCTGGAAAGAGCAGTCCCACAGCGAGGACAATAGGGCACAATTTTATGTCCCTTATATAATAAACCTTTATCCCATATTTGTTTCAATGCCCACCACACAGATTCAATATAGTTATTGTCATAGGTGATATAGGGATTATCCATATCTACCCAGAACCCTACACGGTCACTCATCTTTTCCCATTCTTTTTGGTACTTCCATACACTTTTCTTACATTCCTTGATAAAAGGTTCTACCCCGTATTTTTCGATTTCGGGTTTACCGTCAATCCCCAACTGCTTTTCTACTTCCAATTCTACAGGGAGACCATGGGTATCCCATCCTGCTTTACGGAGCACCTTATATCCCTTCATGGTTTTGTATCTTGGGATAATATCTTTCATTACACGGGTTAAAATGTGGCCGATATGAGGCTTTCCATTAGCGGTAGGCGGACCGTCATAGAAAGTAAAAGTAGGCGCATTCTCCCTCATTTTTATGCTTTTTTCAAAAATATTATTTTCTTTCCAGTATTTTAATACTTCTAATTCCCTATCGCCAAAATTAAGGTTGGTCGATACTTTTTCATACATGTAAATACCTCCATTCCTTTACATAACTAATCATTAACTTTCAAGCAATAAAAAAACCTTTCATCCATAACAGGACGAAAGGGTATTTCCGCGGTACCACCTGATTTGATACATAGCGTATCCATCTCACCACATACAGCCTCAATCTATATGCTTCCCATATAACGTCGGGATTACGACAAAACCTACTATGGTTCGGCCTGCTGCTCCAGAGTGATCTTCAATATTTGCTACCTCGGATTGGGCTTCCACCATCCCCAACTCGCTGAACCTTCAACAAATATCTACTCTTCTCTTTCTTTGCATTTATAAACCAATATTATATTTTAAACTCATTGTAATATATTTTAAGACAAAATATTTCATTTGTAAAGATTTTTGTAAAAAATTTTTTAAAAAAGCACTCTTTATGGCATTTTTATTCCAACGCTTTTTCAATCAGCCAAATATAGTTTTTTATGACAGCATCTTCAGAAGGCAATCCGTCATACCATGGCTTCCCAGCGGCAGGTTCATCCGCAAAGTACCGGGATTTCAGGGTCAACTCCGGCCGGTATTCGAAATGCAGGATATCAAAATGCCCCCATTTGCCACCCCAAATAAAATTGTTCTTTTCAAAAATCTGCACAATTTCCCGCGGATAGGAATTTAACCTTCTTTCTCCTTCCTTCCGTGAAGTCCACTTCCAGTAATCCCTTTTATCACTTGCAAGGTCAATCGCAATCCCAAAGGAGTGAGCACTTAATTGATTGGTTCCTGCAATAACACGGTAGTTAAAAGTACCGCTCGCCGGAAATACACAAGAACGGATGTCCTGCCGCTTTTCGGTCAGCAGCACAAGCTCTTTCATAACTGACTGCAAAGCTTCGGCTGCTTTATTGTTACGGTTAAAGGAATAGTTTTTATAACCGACCTTTACAGGTATAAGATTCTTCTCTACCTGTCCTTTGGAACCACCATAGACCTCTTTCAACAAGGCATATACCCTGGCACGTCCGGGATCAAAATCTTCAGCCATCAGGTTTGTAATATCCGAGAGGGGATAAATCTGCTCCATCATGTCTTGCAAATCCGCATTGGCCAGTTTTTCATTATGGTTCTTCTCCTTTTTATCGTCGTAAAGGATGCGTTTTCCTGATTTCATTATCACATATACACTGCCGTTTATCTCTCTTTTCACATCGGTAATATACTCGGGGTAAGCCATCATCAAGCACAAAAGGTCCCGCTTCATGGTCACATCATAACTCGCGGTACGAGAATCCATCGAAGCAATATTCTGCATCGTTTCTTTTTCCTCACAGCCTGCAACAGCAAACAAACACAGCAACATTACAAAAATAGTTATCTTTTTCATAACCTTTCCACCCCTTCATATAATGTTAATTCGCCAACTTCACAATATCCTTTTATCCCTTACTATTTTATTAAATTAAAATTCCATATTTTCCTTAATTTTTATTTTATATTATGGCATAATAAACCAATCGTTAGCAGAGTCGCCTCTTGAAACGAGATGATGTATGCGGAATACCCACAAAAGAAAAAGAGATAGGTTGTCCCGTAACCTATCTCTTTCCATGTATTTATTTAAAAATGATGGTCCTAATTATTTCCTAAATCTACAATCTATTCAATAGCAATTGCTTGATATGTTCTTTTCCCAACTTAACAGGATTATTTTTATTTCCTGACTTTTCAACAATTTTATCTAAATCATTCTTGGATATGCCATACTCACTTAATCGTGGAATTTTAAGTAATTTAATCCATTCTTCAATTTTTTGCACCAGTTGGTTGCAGCACCTGTCAACATCCTTTTCATCCAAGTCCGACAGCATAGCTCCTACTTTTGCGTATTTTTCCAGATACTTGTTTCCCACTTCCCCTGCTTGACGCAAAAGATGAATATTCATCTTAACGGCCTCTCCTATTAATGTGCCGCAAACCACTCCATGCGGTATATCAAAATAACCGCCTATTGGACCTGCCAATCCATGCACAACACCTAAGCCGGCATTTGCAAGTACAATACCGGACATCAGGGATGCATACGCCATCCCGCCCCGCACACTGACATTTTCCATATCCGTTGTACATGCAGGAACTAAGTTTTCTTTCACATATTCCAACCCGTTAAAAGCGAGTGCATCAGTCATTGGAGACGCTTCCGTAGATACATAAGCTTCAAGCAACTGAGTAAACGCATCTAACCCACTTGCAGCTGTTACACTTGGCGGACAGGATATTGCAAGTGCCGGGTCCAGCATTGCAACATCAGGTACAAAATTGTCGTGCCGCAACGAACTTTTAAATCCGTTTTCACCAATTTTACTGAGTACTGCATTTTTTGTTGCTTCACTGCCAGTTCCCGCAGTTGTTGGTACAGCAACAAAAGGCACTTTTATGCCGTTATGTTTTTTTTCACTTCCTACACCTTCAAGATATTCCATTACTGAATCACTTTGAGGCAACATGGCGGAAATCGCTTTTCCAGCATCCAGCACACTTCCTCCACCAATGGCTACTACCACATCAACATGCTCTTTTCTATATTTATCAACTGCCTCATCTACCAACTCCGGTGAAGGTTCTCCTTTAACCGAAATACTAAACGTTTGGATTGAACGCTCCTTTAAGCGATTAAGCAGTTCGTCAAATTTGCCTGTCCTACGAAGTGAAGAGCCGCCGGTAACAATAAGGACTTTATTCCCATATTTTAAAGTGATTTCGTCTAATTTTTCAAACATCCCAGCTCCAAATAAAATTTTAGGCGTGCTTGCAAACGCAAAGGATTTGATTACCATTTATTTCGTTCCTCCGGCACAATAACTTTATGTGGGATACCTTTTCTTGGTTTTGCCATCCAGTCTTCTACCATTTCACGCCATTTTAAATAATGAGCTGTTTTTTTATGTTCTGCTGCTGCCTCTTCCGATTCATAGGCTTCATATAAGGTAAAGCGTGTAGGATCATCTATACTTTGCAGGATATCAAAACGTAGATTACCCGGCTCCTGTATTGATGCCTGATGGTTTTCAATGGTTGCCTTCTTAAAATCTTCAATATGGGCTTCCTGAACATAAACTTCTACTACTGTAACAATCATGGCTTCCCCTTCCTTTCCTCCAGCCAATATGTAATAATTTTCTAATTAATGTTTATTCTATTATAACTTACCCTCAGTGTCAAGAAACAAAAAGACAAGGGGACAGGTACGAAACCACTGAAAAAGTCCGGTTTAGCAGAAAGAAGGGCTGCAACTTGGGGACGGTTCGTCTGTCGAATGCGCTTTTCATGCGACTGAGGAACCGTCCCCATGTCGCAATGTCGCATAGAATATTATGATTTGGTAACACAGAATTGCGGAATCATCCACATTTTGAATACCCGCAATTCCTGCAAACCACACACCCACCTTCATGTTCAACTAGTTTACCGCAATCGGGACAGTACTTTCCTATCCCTACTTCCTTCCTATCAGGATTATTACAGAAATCTCTCATAGTACATACTGCACAATCGGATACGCAGGTGATCTTTTCTTTTTCTTCTTCTGTCAATTTTATATCTTTATAGCCACTTCCATTTTGCAACGCTATTACCTTTTCTATTACCCTGGCAATCGCGTCCGGACAGGACATTACTTTTAAATCCCGTTGTCTGATAGTAGATGGGCATCTTATTCCTTTTAGTTGTTCAATAATTGCTTTAACATCCATTCCGGCTCTTAATGCTATAGATACCAGCCTACTTGTTGCTTCTGACTGAGATGGGCATCCTCCGGCCCTGCCGGTATTGGTAAATACTTCACAAATTCCCTGGTCATCATAGTTTACTGTTATGTACAGGTTTCCGCAGCCTATCCTTACCTTTTCGGTAAAACCTGTTGTAATATCCGGTCTTGGACGCGGTACAATATGATGCTGTACAACTTCTTTGCTTGTCTGTCCACTGTTTTCCTTACCCTTTACTTTGCCTATATTAAGTACCTGCAAGTCACGGCTGCCATCACGATAGATGGTGACACCTTTACATCCTAATTTATAGGCTAATTCAAATACCCTGGCAACTTCTTCTCGGGTTGCCTCATTTTTAAAATTAACTGTTTTGGACACAGCATTATCCGTGTATTTTTGAAATGCTGCCTGCATCTTTATATGCCACTCCGGTGAAATTTCATGGGCAGTAACAAATACTTCCTTAACATGCTGAGGAATTTCTTTGAAATCATAAATATGTCCCACCTGTGCAATTTTTCTCATTAACTCATTAGAGTAAAACCCTTCTTTTTGTGCTACTTCTTTAAATATAGGATTTACTTCTATTAATTCATCATTATCCATTACATTTCTAATATATGATAATGCAAATATAGGTTCAACGCCACTGGAAACGCCGGCTATAATACTTAGTGTCCCTGTTGGTGCTATAGTTGTTACTGTTGCATTCCTCACCTTAACTCCTGACGCTTTATATATGCTTTTCTCATATAGAGGGAAAGCACCTCTCTGCTCTGCCAGTTCAATACTTGCATTCCTGCCACGCTCACTTATAAAGTGCATAATTTTTTCAGCAAGATCTACTCCTCTGGAGGAATTATAAGGTATTCCTAACTTGAACAACAGGTCTGCAAAACCCATAACTCCCAGTCCTATTTTTCTTGTGAACTTGGTCATCTGGTCAATTTTATCCAGAGGGTATTGATTTACATCGATAACATTATCGAGAAAATGTACAGCCTTCCTTACTGTATCTCCTAGTTTTTCAAAGTCTATCTCAACTTTGCCATTAGACTCCTTAGTCATAATTGATAAATTAATAGAGCCTAGATTACACGATTCAAAAGGCAATAGAGGCTGTTCCCCACAGGGATTAGTACTTTCTATCTCCCCTAACTCAGGAACCACATTATCTTTATTCAAACGATCTAAAAAGATAATACCTGGTTCACCGTTTCGCCAGGCTGCATCTACAATCTTGTTGAATACTTCCCGCGCATTAAGTTTACCTACCATTCTTTTGAGATGCGGATCAATCAGGTCATATGTTCTATTTTCCTCAACTGCCTGCATGAATTCTTCAGTGATACCCACACTTATATTAAAGTTATTGATCTCAGCGTTGTCCTGTTTACAGGAAATAAACTCTAATATATCAGGGTGATCTACCCTTAATATCCCCATGTTGGCTCCCCTTCGGGTACCGCCCTGTTTGACGGCTTCAGTAGCAGCATTAAAAACCTTCATAAAACTTATAGGGCCACTGGCTACTCCTCCGGTAGAGTTCACTGTGGAACCTTTTGGTCTTAAGCGTGAAAAGCTGAAGCCGGTTCCGCCTCCACTTTTATGTATCATCGCCGCTTGCTTAATCGCTTCAAAAATCCCTTCCATACTATCTTCTACAGGAAGTACAAAGCAGGCACTTAATTGCCCTAAGGGTCTCCCTGCATTCATAAGGGTTGGAGAATTAGGCAAAAACTCAAGATTGGACATCATATCAAAAAACTCTTGTTCAGTTTTTTCCATGTCAGCATTTTTATCATATAATCTATCAGACTGGGCTATCGCTTTAGCAACCCTTCTAAACATCCCTTCAGGGGTTTCTAAAAGATTGCCGTGCTCATCTTTTGCAAGATATCTTTTTTCCAGTACTTTGACAGCATTTTCGGTTAAATTCAATCCAACCACTCCCATTCCTATATTTGGTATATAATCTAAGTTGCTACGCTATATATTGTATCACACAAGAAAATCCTGTCAATATTTTTAGCAATATTTTCTATAGGACTTTGTGCCTAGAATTGCGTGGGTGGTGCTTAAGATTGAGATTGAAATTAAATTTTGTTATACTGTTTTATATCGATAACTCACTTTAAAATTATAAATAAATTAAGGTAGTTATCGATGAAATTCGCGAAGTTTGTATTAAGGAAATATTGAATTTTAAACTTCGCTCATTATAAGCAAAATAGTATATTATTAAATAGATAGGATGATATTATGTTTAGATTATGGGGGAAAATTATAAAGAATAATCGAATTATTAAACAGTACATTGCTCAATGCGACAGAAATAACCTATCTCAAAAAGAAATGCTTGAATTATGTATAGAAGAAATTTGTAGAGAGTTTGATATCCAACAACCTATGTGGTTTTCTTTGCATGAAAGAGATTTTGCCGGATATGGCAGAGTTACTTTCAGGGCCGATGCTTTTATTGAGGAGATAGAGTTTGACGCTTTTGAAATTGAGTTGATTAAAGAAGAAAAAAAGAAAAAGCGATGAGTTTTTTCTCTTCGCTTTTTGTTACTCCTGTCATTGTTTAAACTCCCAGGCTGTTAGTCAAGCCATTCTTACCAAATTGATTTCAGTTCCCATATGTCAAATTGATTTACTTTTATTTTACCATCCGAATAAATTTTAACTAAATTACTTTCTTCAAGCAGCGGATAGACCCTTGCCGACATGCAAGCCTCGTCATTTACAAAAACCTCTATACAAGAATAGTCTACCAAAATATGTACTTTTATAATACCGTTTTTCTCCTTATAACTTCCCCTTTGGGTGTCTTTACTTACTTGCTGGGATAAACTTGATTTACTTCTATCTATACTAAAAACTTTTTCCGGTACATTAAAATTAATTACCGTCTCTTCCCGGCCATCGGGAGAACACAGCAGCTTTATTCCAAAATCCTTTACGTTTTCACTGTTTTCAAATTCAGCCTGAATCTCTATTGCTTTTCCACTCAAGCTGATATCTCTTGTTTCTTTTTGTAATGTGATATTGCTTATATTAAAATGTTGACCTCTAATAGCCTTGATTTCCGGGATAGGTTTTATGCCCAGTGCGTTATCTCCTTTTAATTCCAAAATACGCGGCAAGCTCTGGATACCTGACCACTCCCCTGCAGATGGAAGTTCACCCCTCGCAGATTCATTGAGCCAACCCCATAGGAGTATCCTGTCCTTATCGTCGAAAGAAATATTTGTGGCATAATAGCATTTCTTTCCATAATCTATACAGCCTTTTTGCTCAACATGCAATGTGTAATCATCCTGCATTGTCCCTAAACAGTATTTTACTTGCTGCTCTTCAATTACTGAATAAACTAATAGATATTTCTTTCCAAAAACAACTACATTTGGACATTCCAGAATAACATCATCTTCCTTATAGAATTTATTCAGATATTTCCAGTTCATCAAATCCTCTGAACTATAAATGAGTATACAGCCTTCTTTTCCATGTGTGCCGGCCAGTACCATAAACCACGTATTATTTTCTTTCCATATAAAAGGGTCTCTCCACTCCTTAATTTCCATATCACCATGGCATTTAATGTCCAAAATAGGATTACCGGGATGTTTTTGCCATGTAAGCATGTCATCATTACTGGTTGCCATCCATTGCTGTGCTCCTATAGCAGGATTTCTTTCATTTTCTCCAATGCTTGTATAAAAGATAGTAGGCTCTCCCTCATTTAAAACACAGCAGCCCGAAAAACAATGCAGTTCTCCCAACTCATTGGATGGATACAAAGCGATAGGCAGCCTTTCCCAATGAATTAAATCCTTGCTTTTTGCATGCCCCCAATGCATATGATCCCATTTATAGCCGTACGGATTATATTGATAAAACAAATGATGTTCTCCTTTATAAAAAATAGTACCGTTGGGGTCATTCATCCAGTTTTTTTCAGGTAAAAAATGATAAATTGGTCTATGAAGGTCCATTTTAAACTCTCCTTACTTTTTCGTGCTCTATTTATACTCAGTTCTATAATCAATCATCTATAATAAGTATACATTTCTTTAACCTTTTATACCTGTACTTGTAATACCCTGGACATAGTATTTTTGGAAGAACAGGAATAATAAAGCCATTGGTAAAGTTGTTACCGTTAAGGTTGCCATGATCTGACCATAATAAATTGGAGGCAACGTAAAAAACGTTTGAATACCTAACTGAATGTTTCGCATTGATTCTCCTGTAGAAACCAATATAGGCCACATAAAATCTCCCCAGTGAGAAACGTAGTCTAATATAAACACTGTTGCGAAAACGGGGTAAGACGCAGGTATTACAATTGTAATAAAAGTTTTCATAGGTGATGCGCCGTCAATCGCAGCAGCCTCTAATAATTCGTTTGGTATATCAACAAAGAATTGTCTAAACATAAAAATACTAAAGCAATTTGCAATAAACGGTACAATAAGTGCATACCATGTATTAACCCATCTGAAGCTGTTTACAATTAAATAAAGAGGTAAAATTATACTTTCAAAAGGGACGATTATTAAAACGATAATAACCGTGAGAATAAAATCTCTTCCTTTAAAATGCAGCTTCGCCAAGGCATATCCGCAAATTGAGTTTACAACCAGACCGCTTATAACAATTACTGTAACATAAAAGATGCTGTTAAATAAGTATTTCATCATAGGTATTCTCTTAAACGCTTTGAAGTAATTTTCAAATGTAAAATCCAGGGGCAAAAACGCATTAAAAGAACTTAAATCTGCAAATATGCGGTTTTCCGGTTTTAAGGATGACACCACCATCCATAAAAGGGGAGCTATAAATAAAAATGACATGATAATATTAAATAAATAATATAAGGATTTACCCAATGTTTTGTTTAACTTAAATGACATAAGACAGCACCTCCATTTTGCGTACTAATCTTCTTTAATAAATCTTCTCATAAACATAGAAATGCATACAACCACCAAGAAAAATACAACTGACAATGCTGAAGCATAACCTACGCTTCTAAACTGAAATCCATGTTGATAGATGTAGTAGGCGAGAGTTCTTGTGGTGTTTTCTGGACCGCCCTGCGTCATTATATAAGGTTGGGTGAATAGCTTCATAGCCTGAATAGTGGTTATCATTAATACAAATACCGTCACATTGTATAATCCAGGTAACGTAACATACCTAAACTGCTGGAATGCGTTTGCACCATCAATGGAAGCAGCTTCATATAAATCTTTTGGTATATTTTGTAACCCTGCCAAAAATATCATCATTTGATAGCCTGCCGCCTGCCATGCCGACATAAAGATGATAGAGTTCATAGCCTGTTTAGCACTTCTTAAAAATGGCTGATTGGGTATACCTAAATGATTTAATGCAGAATTAATAAGACCTTGATTAGGATTATAAAGGAATATCCATAGAATAGCTACAACCGTCATGGAGGTAATCAGCGGGCTGAAGTAAGCTATTCTGAATAAATTTGTAAACTTAAGTTTTTTATTGATTAATATTGCCAAAAACAGCGCCAGTCCGCATTGATAAGGTACTACAACCAACGTAAAATAAAAAGTATTATATAAAGATTTATAAAAAAGCTCGTCTTTTATCAGTTTTGCATAGTTTTCAATGCCTATAAATTTCATTTTATCAGGCTTCAAAAGATAGAAATCAGTCAAACTATATATAAATGCCAAAGCAGCCGGTAAGAGTAAAAAAACTATTATTAGTACAACTGCAGGTATGATAAAAGCATAACCCATTACAGTCTCCTGTTTTCTGTAAAGGCTCACCGACGACACTTTAGACTTCTTTGCCAAACTTAAATTTTCCATTGCCATAAAAGTCCACCCTTAATTCAAAAATTTCTTACTCCCTTTTAATATTAAAGTCATAGTTGGTAATTTAATAAAATATGTGCGGCAGTACACATATTTTAAATAACATTGTAATGCCGCAGCATATTTTATTCACCAATTCAGAATAATTTCAATTTATTTTGCGTAATTTTTCTTGTATTCTTCATCAACAGTCTTGGCTACATTATCAAGTGCTTTCTTCACATCTGCCCCCATCATAATATCATTAAGTGCTTCTGCAAACTTTTGAGTCAATACAGGATATACAGGTGTTCGAGGTCTTGCATTTGAGATTTGGGTTACTTGATCCTTTATAACTCTCATTGGTAAATCATTGTATTCAGGCAAACTGTCGTATGCAGACTTCCTGCTGGCAGGCATACTGATTGCCTTTGCCAAACCAACTGAACTTTCCTTATTCGTTAAAAACTTCAGTGCTTCAACTGCTTCTTTAGCATTCTTGCTGTCAGAAGTTACACCAAGCGCCCAGCTTCCGGACGGTGATGTTTTCTTGCCTCCTGCTTTGTAAGGAAAATATGTAATTCCCCATTCTAAGTCTGGGAAGTTCTTGAATCCAGGAATATTCCAGGGCCCCCCAAGTTTTGTTGCTGCTTTTCCTTCTTCAAATTCGGTAGGAGTAGGATCGATATTAAAGAGCTTTTCTTTTGCAAGCTTTTGTAGAAACTCTGCAGCTTCGATACCTTGAGGACTATTTACCCAACCTTCAGCCTGTGTTCCTTCTTTATTGATGATATCTGTTCCATTAGAAATCCAGAGCTGCTCAAAAGCATAAGTCATCCATTCGCCCTTGTCATTGATCATGTTTGTACCATAGATACCATCTTTGGCAACTTTTTTCATTACATCATACCATTGATCCCAGGTCCAGGCATCTTCAAGCTTTGTAGGAGGTTCAATGCCTGCTTCCTTGAACATCTTCTTGTTGTAAAATAATACAACTGAAGATTCACATAAACCTACTGCATAGAACTTACCGTTGTATGTACCTTGTTGGATAAGTGAAGGTACGAAATCTTCCATTTCTTCTTTTGTATAATATTCGTCTAAAGGAATAATAATGTTTGACGCTGCATAGTTAGAAACATTAGGACCATCCAAAGAAATCAAATCAGGCAATGTGTGAGATGCAATAGCTGCATTAACCTTGTCTTCATAAGCAAAGGAGTTACCTCTTGTAATGGTTTCCATAGTAAGATGTATTTTACCTTCATTTGCTTTATTAAAATCTTCCACTCTCTGTTTATACCAATTATCTTCATTTTCATTAGCTTGAGGACGCCAAAAAGTAATTTCTACTACTTTACCTTTGTCGGAATTACTGGTTGAACTGGAATTGTTAGCTGTATTGTTGCTACTTGCAGCATTATCTTCAGCTTTTTTCTGGTTATTTGACCCGCATCCAGCAAATAATGCCATAACCATTATCATAACTATTAATATGGAAATAATACGCTTCACGAAAAATCCTCCTTCTTTATTTAAAAATAGTTTTACAGGTTTATAAGGAATTTATATAGGAATTGTTATTTTCACCCCTTTTTACATAGTTCGATGGACTCATGAGTCTTTCTCTATTTACTTTGATTATAATAAATAATAAGTGAAATTTACACTCTAATATTTTTATATTAGTGGAATTTTATTTTAAGTTGTAGATTCAAGTGGTATAATAATGGTTATCTTTGTGCCCTTATAGAGTTCAGACTCTATATGCACACCATACTGTTTACCGTATAATAATTGGACTCTTTTATTTACATTATCTATTCCAATGGACTTATCTGATCCTGCTGACTCCTCTTCTATTTCCATAATTTCCTTAATTTTTTCAGCACTCATTCCCTTTCCATTATCTTCTACACAGAAATATCTTTTATTATCCTCAATCCATCCGGATATTTTTATCAATCCACCCTCTTCTATCTCTTCAAATCCATGAATTAATGCATTTTCTATAAACGGCTGGAGAAAAAATTTGGGCACATCATAGTTATACAATTGAGGGTCAATATCATATTGTACAGCAAATCTTCCTACAAACCTTTTCATCATAATATAAACATAACTCTTTAAATATTCCATATCTTCCATGAAATTAATCATACCCTTATGATCTTTTGCTGTATATTCAAGCATTTCCGATAAATTGACAAGCATTTTGCTAATTTCTTCCTGATTATTTTCTATAGCCATCCAATTGATAATGTTTAGTGTATTATACATAAAATGGGGATTAAATTGAAAGTTGAGAGCCTTTATCTCTGCTTCTTTTTCTTTAATTTTTACCTGGTAATTCTCTTCAATCAACCTTTGAATTTTATCGTTCATTTCATTAAATTTATAGATTAGATATGACAATTCACCATTTCCCATTTCTTCAACTTTAGAATTAAAATTTCCTTCTCCCATACTTTTAATAGCTAAGAGTAACTTTTTTATAGGCAGTGTAACCCTTCCTGATATGAAAGAAGCAAGCACAGCAGATATTAATATGATCACCATAGTCATATAAAAGGTATAAAGGTGCATGGTAGGTAAGGTTTTTAATAATTTATCATATGGAACGAATACAACAGAAATCCAGCCGGTTATATTCATAGTATCAAAACATACCAACATTTTTTTGCCGTTAATATAAATAAAATTTGTCCCACTTCCTTTGGTAATTATATCGTTCCACCACTGTGTATTATTGAAAGAAACCGGTTCAGCAGAATCAGAATGGGATACAACATCACCGTTTTTTGTTAAAACATAATAATAAGATCCTTCTATATAAGTGCTTTCTTTAAAAGTTTTCTTTAACATTTCTTCTTTAAAATTAATAATTAGAACGGGACGTTCTATCTCTTTATTCATAGTTACCAGTAGATTGTTTCTAATAATAGCACTGTTAAGCAGTCGTACAGCAGAAAAAACATATTGCGAATGCCTTTTCAGGCTCAACTGTTCTTTTTCTCGTATATCAAACTCTTCTAAAAGGTCGTAGGTAGGTATCCATTTAAGCCTGTCCTTTGATTCCAATCCTACAGAATAAACATTTGAATTGGAAAAACCATTTTTGGGGATCCAGAAGGGCAGGTCTTGTCCAAAGGTAAACTGCCTGGTAACAATGTTAACAGAGTAAATATCTTCGGAGAAGGGAAAATACTTTAATATAGTCTTGGTGATTCTCCTGTCCGCTTCCATATATTTATTGTGATTATTGAGGTCGAGTCCATCAAAATTACTAAAAATTTCAAAAAGGTCCTCATCAATATGCATAAATATAGCACTATTTTCAGCTAAGATAAATCTTGCATTGAGAGTTTCATTACTTCTCTTTATAATATTTAAAATATTTTCCCTAGCATTCTGCAGAATGATATCAGAGCTTTTATTATAGTATCCTATTCCTAAAATAGATAGCGGTACAACGATTAATATAATATAAGAAATAGTTAATTTTGTTTTAAACTGTAAATTTAAATAGCGATCTATTATACGCTTAAATAACTTCATAAGATCCCCTCTAAATTAGTGTTATTTATAATACGTCGTCGATATTCATCAGGCGTAACTCCAAATTCTTTCTTAAACACCCTATAAAAATATTTATCATCTTTGTAACCTACTTTAGATGCGATTTCATATACTTTATAATCTGTATTCTCCAATAATTCCAGAGCTTTTTTAATCCTTAACTGTGAAAGATATTGGCTGAATGTCATGCCTGTATGGTGTTTAAAAATGCTGCTAAAATAACATGGACTAAAATAAATTGCTTCAGCAACCGTTTCCAGTGAGATCTCTTCCATAAAATGCTGCTCAATATATTGCATGCATTTTTGCACAATAAACTCATGCTTATGGTTTTTTGTATTCTCAAGTATACTAATCATTCGCAATAAGAAATCATTCACTTTTGTTTTTAGTTCGTTGTATTCTTCACACTCATTTAACCGTTTTTCAATATCTACAATAAACTGGTTATAATACTCGTTATCTACGTAATTTCGGATAGTTGTTGCCAAATTTAAAGTCATATGAATAATATTTTTAATAAATTGGTGCGGTAGAGAGTATTTATTCTCCGTAATCCTTTCAAAAATACCGCTGATAGTAGAGGTCACTATATTACTTTTCATCTGCCGGATAGCTTCTTTTAAAGACTCCTCTTCCTTGGAAATATCAAAAAATTGATTATTAATATTACGGTAAATATTGGAATACGAAATAATACTTCCAATTCCATAAAAGAATTTATAAGATAAAGCGGTTAACGCCTGTTGAAACGAAGTCTTAACTTCACTAAATATATTTTCACATTCACAGCTAATTCCAATAGTAGCATCAAACCCATATTTGATTTTTAAGTGATTTATATATTTATTAAGCTTTTCTATACTTGCCCCGGACAATAAATCTAATCGATTATCTGTGGTAAGTATTGATATCATAATATTTTTCTTATCCTCTAGAAAAAAAGAAATTGAATGTCCTAAAGCATCCAAAATTTCTTTCATATAATATTTCATATTCAGTTTAATCTCATCTAGGGCTTCACTGGTATAATTTCTAATTAAAGTCTCGTATTTACTGATGGATACAGCAATAACCGCTCCTCTTCCCCTGTACGGAAATATTTGTCCTATTTCATTCAATTCAGTTTCACTTAGATGTCCGTTTACCCATTTATTCATTTGATGCTCAAAATAAATTGGCAGGGTGCTATTTAACTGTTTCATTAGGTCTTCTCTCTCACGAATTTTTATTAAGTCTTGTTCAATGCTTGTCTCTACTTTCTTTAACATCTCGACGATTTTCTCTTCACGGACCGGTTTGATTAAATAATCAAATGCTCCTAAACCAATAGCCTTTTGAGCATATTCAAAATACCTGTAACCGCTTAGTATAATAACTTTCATTTTATTTGCCCTATCACCAAGTTTTTCAATTAGTTCTAATCCATCCATAATAGGCATTTTTACGTCTGTAACAACAATATCCATAGTATTTGATGTAATCAATTCTAAGGCTTCTTTACCATTTTTAGCCTCAAATACTTCATAAGTGGGTCTAAGTTTTCTAATCATATTGGCCAACCCTTTTCGGTGCATCAATTCATCATCAACAACTAGCAGTTTATACATAGACTATATCCCCCATCAAGCAAAAATGAAAATCCCTAGTAATTATAACTATAAGATACTATAATCTAATGTTGTTACCTGTATGATTATATGAAATAAGGGAGTTGGTATATATATTATATCATAATTTACTTATGCAAGATATACTAATTGTAAAGGACTATTATGAAGTTAATGGTATTTTACCAAAAAAGCGATAAGGATATATCCTTATCGCTTTTCATAACTGACTTGAAACCATTTTTAGTATGCGATTCCGTGAGCATACATAGCTTTTGCAACTTTCATGAATCCTGCGATGTTAGCACCTACAACAAGGTTGCCTTCATAACCGTATTCCTTTGCAGCAGCGCTAGCGTTTCTATAAATATTCACCATAATATCTTTAAGCTTTGCGTCTACTTCTTCGAAAGTCCAGGAATATCTCATGCTGTTCTGGCTCATTTCAAGGGCTGAAGTTGCAACACCACCGGCATTAGCAGCTTTAGCCGGGCCAAAAAGAA
Organism: Petroclostridium xylanilyticum; assembly: GCF_002252565.1. Lineage (NCBI taxonomy): Bacteria > Bacillati > Bacillota > Clostridia > Eubacteriales > Oscillospiraceae > Petroclostridium > Petroclostridium xylanilyticum. The sequence continues at coordinate 21,753 of NZ_NPML01000031.1, read as the reverse complement.
CCCCGTTATTTAAGAATACTTCAACAGCTTCCGGAGTTGAAGGCATGTTAGCACCTTCTGCAACTGCAAAGCAGCCGTTTGCAACAAGTGTCTTGGCAGCTTGTTCGTCAAGCTCGTTTTGTGTAGCACATGGAAGAGCAATATCACACTTAATATTCCAAATACCGGAGCATCCTTCATGATATTCTGCAGATGGATGATAATTTACATATTCCTTAATTCTCTTTCTTTCTACTTCTTTGATCTGCTTAACTGTATCCAGTTTGATTCCGTCCGGATCATATATGTAACCGTTGGAGTCACTTAAAGCAACAACCTTACCACCTAATTGATGAACTTTTTCAGTGGCATAGATTGCAACATTACCGGAACCGGAAACTACAACAGTCGAACCATTGAAGGATTTACCCTGTGCATTCATCATTTCTTCGGTAAAATAGCAAAGACCATAACCAGTTGCTTCTGTTCTTACAAGGCTTCCGCCATAAGTTAAGCCCTTACCGGTTAGAACACCTGTAAATTCATTTCTAATTCTCTTATATTGTCCATACATATATCCGATTTCACGAGCGCCCACACCAATGTCTCCTGCTGGAACGTCAGTGTCAGCACCAATATGCCTCTGAAGCTCAGTCATAAAGCTCTGGCAGAATCTCATAACTTCCATATCGGATTTGCCTTTGGGATCGAAATCGGAACCACCTTTACCGCCACCAATTGGCAAACCGGTTAAGGAGTTTTTGAAAATTTGTTCAAATCCTAAGAATTTAATAATACCAGCATAAACAGATGGATGGAATCTCAGACCACCTTTATATGGTCCGATTGCACTGTTGAATTGAACTCTGAAACCTCTGTTAACCTGAACCTTACCATTGTCATCTACCCATGGTACTCGGAAATAGATTACTCTTTCAGGCTCAACAATTCTGTCGATAATACCAGCCGCAACAAACTCAGGATGTTTTTCCACTACCGGTTCCAAAGATTCCAGTACTTCTCTTACAGCCTGATGAAATTCAGGTTCGGCCGGGTTTCTTTGAATAACTTTTTCCATTACTTCTGCTAAATAAGCACTTTTAAAAGACATTTAATTTACCCCCTTGTAAATTAATTGAACTCAGTTTTTTGGCTGCAGATTTCCTTCGCTTCCCCAAACGAATTCATCAAAACTCATGCTGTATAGCCGACAGCACAAGTTTGCCAAAAACTTAGTATAATTATATTGCACTCGATCAAATTTTGCAATAGGTTTTCATAAAAATTTCAAAATTAAGACCAGCAAAAAACAACAATGCAAGAGGTGTTCTGTGTCTCCATTTGCTATCTATCACGTGTTTAAATATATTTCATTGTATACATACACATGTTTTTTGCTTTTTTTTATAAAAAACTTGCAATAAATGCAATAAAAATTGCAAAATTCATGTGACATAAAATATTCCAAATCTTACTTCTTCTTTATGTATTTTTTCTTATTTGCCGATAAAAAATTCACAGTTAACAATTCACCTGTTTTTACTTTACAAAAATTCTGTGAACTGTTAACTGTGAACTATAAACTTATTCTTTAGACATTATATACTTATGAATAGCTTTAGCAGCTGTTTTTCCTGCCCCCATAGCCAAGATTACGGTTGCCGCTCCTGTTACGGTATCTCCTCCGGCATATACACCTTTCTTACTGGTTGCACCGGTTTCTTCATCTACAATGATACCACCCCATTTATGGGTTTCCAATCCTTCTGTTGTAGACTTAATGAGTGGATTAGGGGTCTGCCCTATTGCAATGATTACAGTTTCAACTGCTATCTCGTGTTCTGACCCTTTTTTTGCAACTGGTCTTCTTCTTCCTGACGCGTCCGGTTCTCCCAGTTCCATTTCTATACATTCTATAGCTTTTACCCATCCGTCTTCTGTACCTATGATTCTTGTGGGATTGGTAAGCAGCTTAAATTGAATGCCCTCTTCTTTTGCATGGTGTACTTCTTCTAACCTTGCAGGCATTTCTGCTTCAGAACGTCTGTAGATGATGTATACTTCTTCCGCTCCCAGCCGTTTTGCACTTCTTGCAGCATCCATTGCAACGTTTCCTCCACCTACTACCGCCACTCTCTTTCCTACCCTAACCGGAGTATCGCATTCAGGAAATTTGTATGCTTTCATGAGGTTTATTCTGGTTAAAAACTCATTGGCTGAGTATACACCGTTTAGGTTTTCTCCAGGAATGTTTAAAAAGCTTGGAAGTCCAGCTCCTGAACCTATAAATACTGCTTCAAATCCCTCTTCCATCAGTTCATCGATGGAGTATACCTTACCTATTACCATATTGGTTTTTATATCTACACCCATTTCCTTTAGGGTATCTATTTCTTTTTGTACAATTTCTTTTGGCAATCTGAACTCAGGAATACCATACATCAATACGCCACCGGGTGTATGGAAAGCTTCAAAGATGGTTACGTCATATCCCAGTTTAGCCAGGTCTCCTGCACAGGTAAGTCCTGCTGGCCCGGCACCGATGACAGCTACTTTCTTGCCGTTTGGTTCTGCCTTTTTGATTTCTTCTTTACCGTTTTTCATATGCCAGTCGGCTACGAACCTTTCCAGTCTTCCTATACCTACCGATTCTCCCTTTTTAGCCCTTACACATAATTGCTCACACTGGGTTTCCTGCGGACATACCCTGCCGCATACGGCCGGAAGGGCATTGGTTTCCTTTACCTTCTGGTAGGCTCCTTCAAAGTCCCCTTCTGCTACCAGTTTTATAAAGTCGGGTATCTGCACATTTACAGGACACCCGTTTACACAGGGTCTGTGCTTACACTGCAGGCATCTTTGTGCTTCTTCCTTTGCCATCTCTTCGGTATATCCTAAAGCTACTTCCAGGAAGTTTTTATTTCTTACATTAGGGTCTTGTTCAGGCATTGCTACTTTTTTTAGTGACATATTAGCCATTTACAATACCCCCTATCTTGCATTCATGAGCATCATCGGATAGTTTTTCGTGCTCTTTGTACATTCTCTGTCTTCTCATGGCCTCATCAAAATCTATTAGATGTCCATCAAAATCAGGACCGTCTACACAAGCAAATTTTGTTTGTCCTCCAACGGTTACACGGCAGCCACCGCACATTCCTGTCCCGTCAATCATAACAGGATTCATGCTTACCACTGTTTTTATACCATATTGTTTAGTAAGCTCACAAACAACCTTCATCATGATTAATGGCCCGATGGCAATAACCATATCATATTGATTTCCTTCTTCTATAAGCTGTTTCAGTACGTCGGTAACAAAACCTTTATTTCCATTGGAACCATCGTCTGTAGTGATATATACTTTGTCACTTACTGCTCGTACTTCATCTTCCAGGATAATAAGGTCTTTATTTCTAAATCCAATAATGGAATGAACTTCTGTACCCATACTGTGAAGTTTCTTAGCCTGCGGATAAGCAATGGCCGTCCCCAGACCTCCACCGATGACTGCCACCTTTTTTAAACCATCTAAGTGGGATGCTACCCCTAATGGTCCGACAAAATCCAGGATACTATCACCTTCACTTAAAGTCCCAAGAAGCTTGGTAGTCTTTCCAACTTCTTGAAAGATGATGGTTACTGTACCTTTTTCCCTATCATAGTCTGCTATGGTAAGTGGAATTCTTTCTCCACCGTCATAAACCCTCAGGATGATGAACTGCCCCGGTTCTGCTTTTCTTGCTATAGCCGGTGCTTCGATCTCCATCAGCTTTACCTGAGGATTTAACACCTTCTTTCTTACTATCTTATACATCTTGACCCTCCCTAAATCTTTAAAATTGCAAGGACTCCCCCAAAGCTCCTGCAAAATATTTGCTATGAATTTTACATAACAGTTTCTAAAATTTATATGATTACAGCCACTTATGCAGTGTTTTACAATTATATATAATATACATTAAATTTGATGCTTTTGCAAGTATAGATGTTATCTGTGAAATAATTAACATATTTGTTTATAAAAGTATATTTTTGATAAGATATTGTTTTAGATATGGTTTTTAGTATAAAAGGTGATTTTAACAGTTTTTAAGGCAATAATACAGCTTTTAAAGCATCTCTACTGTCCATTACAGCAAGTGCCTCGTTAGCCTGTTCTAATGGAAAACGATGGGTAATCATTTTGCTGAATAACTCTTTATTATTAAGTACTAAATGCATAGCCTGGTAGGTATGACGTGTATCACTTACCCAAACTCCCTGGATTTTAACATTTTTACGCACTATGTCCAGGTAAAAGTCAACTTGTTCTACTCCTGCCGGTTGAGCATAACCGGTAGATAAGTATGTCCCCCCGGTCCTTAAAAGTTTAATCCCTTCCTCAACCACACCCTTGGAACCCACAGCTTCTATCACCAAATCCACTCCACGTCCATGAGTTAGATTCATAACCTGCTCTTTTCTTTCCTCAGCAGTTGTTTCCTTACGATTTAAAGTAACAGTTGCTCCAAACTCTTTACAAAGTTCTAGCCGCCCTGTTGAACCACCAATAACAATTATTTCTGAAGCGCCCAAACTCCTGGCAAAAGCTACTGCATATACTCCTAACGGTCCGGGTCCCTGTATCAGGACAGTGTCTCCTACTGAGGATTTAACTATATCAAAGGCATGCGCAATGGTAGCCCCCGAGCAAGAAGCTGAAACCAGGATAGCAGGATCCACTTTTTCCTTTACTTTGAAAATATCTGTATCAGCCGTCAAAATTACATACTCTTCATAGCATCCATTTAAATAAGGAGCTATATTGCAAGAGCGATTTATCCCATAGACCTTCCGGTTCTGGCACAATGATGGATCGTTTAAAACTTTACAGGCAAAACACCTGCCGCAAGTAATTCCACGGTTCCACAACACCAGATCACCAATTTTAAGACTTCCCCCTCCGACGCATTCACGTTTTCCTTTGATATCTGCTATGGTCCCAATTCCCTCATGGCCCAATATGATTGGCAGCGGTGTGCGGGGGTCTTCTCCTTTCCACATATGCACATCCGAGCCGCAAACTCCGGCTGCATTTATTTTTACAAGCACTTGTCCTTCATCCAGAAGAGGAATTTCTATTTCTGATACTTCCAAAGGCTTTTTAAAACCGGTTAATACCATTGCTCTGCTCTTCAACTTTTTCACCTTCTTTGAAATTGATACTTATGCAATCGTTTGTGTAAACTTAAAAAATATATACTATATAGTTCACAGTTAACAGTTTTCAGTTCACAGTAGCAAACGATTTAATAGCTTTTACTGTGAACCGTGAACTTATTGACTTTATCTGCCATGTAAAATCATTATCAGTAAATATATAATTCTGTTTTGTCGTCTTATCGAGTTGATTTGCGTATAATTAGCTCAACTTCCATGACATCTACCGTTGGTTTTTTAGCCCGTTTGCTATTAATTAAGCGAATAAGTTTGTTTGCTGCATTTGCCCCCATCTCATACAGCGGTTGTGCTACCGTTGTAAGCGGAGGATCAAGCAATGCACTAATTTCCAAATTATCAAAACCTATTACCGAAACGTCTTCCGGTACCCTCAAGCCGTAGTCCTTTATTGCCCGGATAATACCTATGGCCTTAGGGTCACTGGTTGCAAACACGGCATCCGGTACACTTCCCTGCTCTAAAAGTCCAAGCATAGAATAGTATCCGTTTCCATTGTCTGAAACCCCGTCAATAATAAATTCATCAATAACCGGCAACCCCGCATCCTGAAGCGCTTTTTTATATCCTTCAAAGCGTTCACGATATAGGGTTAACCCTAGGCTGCCGTTAACAATAGCAATCTTCTTATGTCCGGTTTTAATCAAGTAAGAAACAGCTTCATACGCACCCTTGAAATTATTGCTAATTACTGCATCCACTTTGTCTTCCATGTGCCTTACCAGCAGCACCACCGGAAAGTCCTTTTCCTTAAGTTCCAGAATATGATGACTATCTTTTTGAGCTGTAGCAAAAATTAGTCCGTCTACCCATCGTTTTTGTAATTTATCTACATAATCCAGTTCTACCCGCAAGTCCTCATCAGTATTGCATAATATAACGGTAAACCCATTTCTTCTTGCTACATCCTCTACACCTCTTGCAACTGCTGGAAATACCGGATTGCGAATATTAGGGATTATTAGTCCAATAGTATTGGTCCGTCCCTCTTTTAAACCCTTTGCCAGTACATTGGGTTGGTAATTAAGAGCCCGAACTGCCTCCATTACTTTTTCTTTTGTTTCTTTATCTACAGGGATTTTCCCGCTTAGAGCCCGTGAAACGGTGCTGGGTGACACGCCAGCCCTTTGAGCTACATCTTTAATAGTAACCATATTCATTTCCTTTCGGTTAATACAATCGTTTGTGTGTTATAAATGATATATTCGATATGGCTTTAAAAATTCCTGCTTTTTATAAAAAAAGGTTTAAAATAAATTTTAAAATAATGAAGCCTTTTTTGAAACACATGACGGAAAGTAATATATAAGGAAAAATTTATGCTTTCCTATACATTATATCGATAACCAATATCAAAATTATAAATAAATTAATGTAGTTATCGATGAAATGAATCAACTTTAAAATTAAATATTTAGCTTTAAAGTTGATTCATTATAATAAAATCTTTAAAAAATTTTTTAATGTGAATTTTATATGATCTCATCCCTCATAAAAGCATTCCAGGTATTTTCAAACCAGTGTTCCTCATCCGGTATAGGCCGGGCGTGTCTCCATTCAAATATGCATTGTCCGCCAACGTATGCAACTTCTTGAATTACATTGCCCAGCACCCCACTGTCCAATACAAAACGAAAATTATCACCCAAGCCTTCTACCGGTATTTGTCCGGTACTATTATGTATTAAATAGGAGCCTCGGCTTCCGCCACCCTTTTGGATATAGTCAGCTATAGCACAAAAATACACATACTGGGCAACAAGCAAATCCCAATTTTGGTAAGCGTAAGGTAAATCCTGCACACTAGAAAGCGTCGACATGTCCGGCAGCGCAGCCAGCGTCTTCCTGGCTTGTTCCGCTCCACTTTGTGCTGAGTCAAGCGAACGGATATGCGCCCCCATCTTCGTCATCCGTTCTCCGATTTCCTTACGAATTTGAATGATATTGCTTTTACTGCTTAAATAGGTTAAAAATTTCCTGCCTAAATCAAGTTTTTCCTCTATCTTATCCCGGGCGGCTTTTAAAAACTCGTACAAACTTAGGGGTTCATCTTTGTAACGGGCTGCAATAAACTGGGCTGCCCGAATACTTCCTACCTGCCCTGAGTTCAAAGCACTTCCCCCGGGCCGGTATACACCATGGCTCCCATTTACTTCTCCAACCGGAAAAAAGTGTTTTATGTTGCTCTCCCACCAGATATTGCCGCACAAACCTCCATTGTTGTGTTGTGCACAAACCGCAATTTCCAAATATTCCTTATACAAGTCAATGCCATGATCTTTATACAGGTTGATTGCCGGTTGATTCATATGCGCTAACCGCTCAATGGGAGTACCAAATAGTGCATTAGAATTTTTAAGATATTCATAACTCTCCTTCCCCAGCAATGAGAAATCCAGTTTACCATCCTGACTTCCCCAGGCAGGATTTTTGGTATAGTCTAAAAATACACGCCTTCCTTTAACAACTGATTCATGATATACAAGAATATCAATCAATGATGAACCATAATTCATTACTTTTCTTGGATCAAAAGGCCACTGATATCCTTTTAGAAAGATTGCATCAAGCATCCTGCCAGGACTATCAAAATATTCTTCTAAAAATTCCCTTTCATCACTACCATCCCGGTTTGTTGAAATGTACCGTGGAAGTACCTGCTGGAAGGTCCCGGATAAATTCCACCGGAATTTAACAGAAGCAATTCCATACTGGGATTCAGTTAAATTCTTTCCTTTAACCCCTGCCTCAAAGGCAATTCCACTAGCCCCGGTTTGACTTTCGGGATATACAGAAGTAGCGTAAATTCCCGCCGGCCCTCCGGTTGCATAGACAATGTTCGTACAATTGAAAAGAACATACCTTCTATCCGGGTCTTCTAATCCATTTAGGTTTAAAGCTATAAGCCCAATCGCTTTAACTGAATCTGAATCTCTATCTTTATCTCTATCTGTCAGAATTCCGATAACCTGGTATCCGTCAAAAATCGTAATACCCTTTTGCATAACCTGTTCCTGAAGCTTTTCAGTCATGTATTTTGACGTCAAAGGTCCTGCGGAAGTAGCTCTTTGACGGGGATCATGGTCTGTTTTATAACCTACATACTCACCGTAGCGATTATGTGGAAAAGGAACTCCAATATCTACAAGACGATAGAAAGCTTGTGGCGATAAAGCTGCCTCAACCAGGGCAATGTCACCATCCATGCTGCCTCCATCGTACAGGGTTTTTGCCATATCCATGACTGAATCCTTTGTTTCTCCGGCTAGAGTTAACTTATAATAGGTCTGTTTATCCGAACCGGTATTCCTGGACGTACCCATGTTCAGCCCTTCGGTCACAAGCGCAATATCCTTTTGTCCAAAAGTATACAAACGATCTGCAGCATTCAACCCCGCCGCCCCCGAACCGACAATAACGGTATTTAAAGAATAAACGTCAATTTTTATTCCTTGCAACTCAATACAATCTTTTTTCAACGTTATTCTCCTCTCTCAGTTTACAATTCCCAGTATTAAATGTATATTTTGCTGTGAACAGTGAACTATGAACTTGCTAATTCTTAATTCTCAATTTTCAATGCTCAATTCCCTATATGTGTTCCGCAACATGTTCCCCCTTTATTGGTGGTTTTCCCTGCCTACCTTCTTTATAAATAGGCCCATACACTTTTGCATCCTTAGGTACACAACCACTTTTTCCGCCATCCCGCATAATTACTGTACAATTGCTGCAAGCAATACAGCATTTATCCCTTTCCATAGCACCCTTTTCTATAATATCCCGTGCAAAATCAGGGTAGGCAAAGGCCTGGCGGCCAAAACCTGCAAGTTTGAACCATCCTTCTTTGATTCCTCCAGCAGCAACATAGGGTGCAAATTCCCTGAGCCAGCTAAAACCGGTAGATACCACAGCCATATCCGGTATACTCTGTTGAATCTCCCTTATAATCCTCAGCATCTTTGCGATTCCTTCTAATGGATGTTGAGGAGGAGTATACGGACCAACATCATAGGGCCGGCCTACATGTGGATTATAATAAGGGTTCCCACAGCTTATATTAATCAACTTAATTCCCTTATCATGAAGAATTTTTATTAATTGAATTGGTTCAGACAAGTCAGGTTTATGAGAATCCTCTTTGCTCACCCCCCAGCCATAAGGATAGGGAATGGCATCATAGGCATTCATTCTGAGTGTAATATCAATAGAATTACCTAATCTGGCTTTAATTTTATCAACGATATTTAATAAAAATCTGGTCCTGTTTTCAAAGCTTCCCCCATATTTTCCTTCCCGCGTAAAAGCTGATAAAAGCTCTGAACTCAAATAGCGGTGGCAGCTTTTAATATCTACTGCATCAAATCCTATTTCCCTGGCAAGTTCTGCGGCTTCTACAAAACGGTCTTCCAGCTTCTCCAGTTCTTCATCAGAAATAATAGGATAATCATTAGGTAAATTGCCATCCAGATAAGGATTTTTTGCTGCAATAACTGGTTCCGGTTTTCCTTCCGGTTTGCTGTACCTTCCTGAGTGTGTTAATTGCAACACGGTATAGGGTTTATAACCCGAGCCGAATTCTTTTTTTGCTGATTTTATCATATCATCCAATAATTTTTGAAATGATTCCTTATTTTGAGCACAGATGTATAATTGCCGCGGATTAGCCCTGCCCTCATGGACAACGGCAGCTGCTTCTACCCACAGGAGGCCTGCTCCTCCCCTGGCAAACCGCTCATACCGCCTAAAGGTAAGTTCATCCGGCTTACCATCCAGTGTCCCATCACAGCCTTCCATTGGATGGATAGCAAGAGCATTTGGGATGACCTTGTTGCCAACTTGAACAGGTCTTTTTAACAGTTCAAGGTTTTTATCCAAAGGGATGTCAAGGCCTAAAGCTGCTATATCAGCTTTCATATCTCCAATTGCTTCATATTGAAATCGCTTATGTTCTGACATCATTTTTCCCTCCAACTATGCAATGGTTTGTGCAATCGTTTGTGTATAATTATATTTATTCGTCATCTATTCAAAAAATCCTTCTTTTTTAAAAAAATTTTTTAAAATATCGATAACCAATATTAAAGTTAAAAATAAATTAATATAGTTATCGATGAAATTAACCAACTTTAATATTTAAATCTTTAGTATTAAAGTTGGTTAATTATAAAAAAGGCTTCAAATAAACTTTAAAATAGTGAAGCCTTTTTTGAAACGCATTATTCCTTTAACAATCCATCTTCTGAATACTTGGTATCTGGATCCCATAAAATCCATTCTTCCAATCCCGCATCATAAGTCGCTTTGATTTGCTGTCTTACCTGTTGTCCACCGTAAATTTGATAATTTCCTTTACCAAGATAAGATGCGGTAAAGTCTTGCAGCCATGGCCTTATTTTTGCCTTGGCCTGACTTTTTTCCAGCCTTTCTTTCGCAAGCACTAAAGTATTATACACAACCCCATAAGGCTCCAGGTCCGGATACTTAAATAACACACCGTTAACCTTTTGTCCTACCCCGTTTTGAGCAACATTTGCATAATGGGATGGATATACCATCGGGCATATATAATCAATATCCTTTGAGACCATCTCAAGGTCTTGGCCTATTTGTTCATAGTCCCCTTCTACTACAGGAACAATGCCGAAAATATCGGCAGATACGTCTATCCCTAAAGGTTCCAGTTCCTTTTTAGCATAAGCTAGAAACTCGGATATTGCTTCGGCTTTAGTCTTGGTTTTTCCAATTTCACCGTAGTCTATTATTTTTACATTCCCATCAGTAGGAAAGCGCACATAATCATACTGGATTTCTTTAAATCCTAACTGAACGGCTTCTTTGGAAATATCTATTAAATATTTCCATGTTTCCTTGTTATATGGATTCAACCATGCATTTCCTTTTTTATCTCTCCATATGGTTCCGTCCTTTGTCTTTATAGCCAATTCAGGACGCTTTTCACTTGCTATAGGGTCCTTAAAACTTACAACCCTTGCTATAGGATATATGTTATTTTCTTTTAATGTAGCCATTAACTGCTGTATATCCCCAACCATATTTACCGCTGCACCAAGCTCTTTCGCTAACAGTACGTTGGATATATAAGTCATTTTTCCCCTATCTTCTTTTACGTCTATTACCATGGCATTAAGTTCAGTTCTATTAACCAGATCTACCAGTTGGTTAAAACGAGTTTTTGTTCCTGCAATCCATCCTGTAACATATATCCCTTTGACCTTTACCGGTTCTTTTTTTACAGGTTCCTGCTTAACAGGTTCTTGGTTTACAGGTTCCTGTTTTGCTGGTTCCTGATTTGTATTTGAATCGGTCTGCGGCTGTTCCGTCTGCTGTTTCGGTTCCGCCGGAACATTCTCATTATTCTTTTCCGGCTCTTTTATATCAGTCTCACTTTTAGGAGCCTGTTCTTTTGCAAAGAGTCTATTATTCAATCCTCCAATGCTCAAATAAGACAATAAAATAATTGCAATTGCTAACCCAACTAAAACAAAAACAATTTTGTACCTTTTTACAAATTCACCCATAATTCACCCTACATTTCTCATTCAAATCCTTTTTAATGATAATTGAACTTTGATCAATACCGGCATATATTAAATACTACAAATATTTTCTTAATATTATCTCACCACTCCCAACTAACTTTAAGAGTCAAGCATTTAAAAGTTTCACCTGTTGCTTACTTGTATTATTATTCGACATAAAACCTTAAATTCCTCCATTTTTTATTTACTAATTATTTACTATTCTTTTTAAATATAGTAACTACTCAGCGGTTGATAAATATCCTTCCAATTGAAGCCGGAAAAAACTTTTAAATATTCATCGCAAGACGTGGAATGATCTGTTTTTTCCTCGATACCACACCTTCTAAAAAGACGGATTTTTTCTCATCTTCAATACCAAAGGCCGTTCTTATCCGGTCAACTTCCGGTCCCTCAAAAATCAATTCAGAACCCTGTCTTAATAGGTCGGTAACCATCAGCAAAACTGCATCATATTTCCCATTTTCTGCTTTTTCTTTCATTAATTCTTTTAGTTGTTCTCTCTTATCGTCCAGTTCACCCAGGTCCATTGTATTAATTTGAGATACACTAAACCTATATTTTCCTAGATTATATTCCTTAATATCATTCATCAATATTTCCACCGGGGTTTTCTTTACTATGGAAGCTCCTGCTTTAAGCATTTCATAACCAAAAGTATTAATGTCAATATCTGCTATCTCAGCAAGCAGATTTGCGGTTTCTATATCAACCGTTGTACAGGTGGGAGATTTAAATAGCAGGGTATCTGAAATAATTGCAGCACATAATAAGCCTGCTATTTCTCTATCAGGCTTTAAATTGTTCTCAAAATACATGTTTGCCACAATAGTGGATGAACTTCCAACAGGTACATTCCGGACAAAAATAGGATTTCCTGTCTGGATGTCCCCCAGACGATGGTGATCTATAATCTCCAGTATCTCTGCCTGGTCAATCCCTTTAACCGTCTGACTGGTCTCATTGTGGTCTATTAAGACCACCTTTTTCTTCCTATAAGTCAAAAGCTGTTTTCTTGAAATAACCCCAACAACATTCCTGTTATAATCTATAACAGGGAAATATCTATGTCTCGATTCAAGCATAATATCTTTTATCTGGTCAATGTATTCATTATCATAAAAGTATATAATTTTTTCTGTCTTCATGATCTCTTTTACAGAGATACACTGGCTTATCAGACGGATTACAGATAACAAGTCATGCTCTACCTTTATAATCGCTTTATTCTTAATACTGGCATACTGGGCAAGCACTTCCTCATCTTTTTCTTTGAGATTTCCTACTACAAATATATAATTGGAATCGTATTCCATACTCTCTATCACATTACTTATATTGCCTGCTACCAGAATAAGATCATTATTCTTAATGGCAATAGCATCATTCCATGTAATATTATGATAGATGAACAGCCTTCCCGCCGTTTTTTTTATTAATTCTTCCCCCCATAAAACATGCGCCTCCAGTACTTCGATAATAGAACTGATTTCTACATTATATCTTTCCAGAAAGTCATTATCCTTTAATGCGATATAGGTCTGAGTAATATCACTTACTGATACAATACCTTTAAATAGATTATTTTGATCCCTTACCGGCAGCAGTGTATGCCCTTTATCCCTGATGATTTCCCATGCTCCCTTGATGGTCATATCCTGGGGGATAATATCAACAGTATAATAGTCCATATCCGATACCTGTGGTTTGACGTTTTCAATAAATAGTGGAGGGTCTACTTTAAAGTAGTCCAGTATGTATTTTGTCTCATCATTTATTTCCCCGATTCTGCAGGGAACATAATTTTCTTTCCCCAGCTTTTTTTTGAATGCTGCATAGCCAATAGCGGCACATATCGAATCACTGTCCGGATTTTTATGGCCTATTACGAATACTTTATCCATGCTATCACCTCTTTTTCTTTTATAGAGATAAAGATAAAGAATTTAAATTAATTTATTCTCTACTTATATCTTTAATCATAAAAATAGTATTCCCCAACATTATACTATAAATTAAAAAGAAGAGTGTCTTCAATTAACACTCTTCTGCAACGAATCATCTCATTTCGATACATTTCTTCGGACACTTGATTGCACATTGTTCACAGCCTACACATTTATCTTCGATAATTCTATGCTTGTTTTTGAGTTCACCTTCAACCGCATCAAATTTACACTGCTTCTTGCATATTGTACAGCCTATACAAGCGTCCTCATTAATATAAGCTTTCTTAATTTCAGCTTTTCCCCGAATGATCTTCTTTGGACATTTTACAACACACTGTGAACAGTTTACACATTTGCTGTAATCAATGATTGCAATATTGTCTACTACGTGTACTGCATCAAACTTACATGCCTTCTCGCAAATCTTACATCCAATACAGCCTACGTCACAATAATTCTTCACTTCGCCGCCTTTGTCTTTTGATTTACATCTTACCCAAGTCTCTTGACTTGCAGGTATAAGCTCTATTATATTCTTTGGACATGCCTTTACACATTTTCCACAGGCAGTACATTTTTCCGGATCTATTACAGCGATACCATTTTCTATCTTAATCGCCCCAAACTGGCATACCTTCACGCACGTTCCCAAGCCGGTACAGCCGTATGGACAGCTTTTTGGACCTCCACCCAGCTTGGAAGCAGCTACACAATCATCAATCCCGTAATATTCATATTTTTCTTTAGCTTTATCTTTAGTACCATGGCAGAGGACTTTTGCAACCATTCTCTCTGTGTCTTCAACAGTTACACCCATGATCTTGGCTATAGCAGCAGCACAAGCCGCGCCTCCAACAGGACAGCCGTTTACAGGTGCTTTACCCTCTACAATTGCAGCTGCTAATCCTCCGCATCCTGGGTATCCACAACCTCCACAGTTTGCACCAGGCAAAGCTTCAAGGACCATTGGAACCCTCTCATCAACTTCTACTGCAAACTTCTGTGAAGCATAAGCAAGCAGAGCACCGAAAGCTAAACCCATTCCGCCCAGGCTCAACACAGGAGCAAGTATTTTATCTATCATACATCAATTCACCCCATTCTAAAATAATTGAGAATTGATATCTCTCTATTCCCAATTCTACACTCTCAATTAAAATTTCAGTCCCTGGAATCCAAGGAAGGCTATTGACAGCAGTGCTGCTGTAATTAATGCAATAGGAAATCCTTGCAACGGCTTGGGAATATCCGAAAGCTCCAGTCTTTCCCTTACTCCTGCAAATAGGACAATTGCAAGTGTAAATCCGAGCGCAGCTGTTGTTCCGTATACCAGTGACTTAATAAAATTAAATTCTTTTTGAATGTTTAACAGTGCTACCCCTAGTACTGCACAGTTGGTTGTAATCAGAGGAAGGTAAATCCCCAATGCCTGGTAAAGGGTAGGACTCATCTTCTGTATTACCATTTCTACAAACTGTACCAGTGCGGCAATAACTAATATAAATGCAATAGTCTGCAAATATTGAATATTAAATGGAACCAATATAAATGCCTGTATGAGCCAGGTAATCAGTGAAGCCAATGCCATAACGAAAGTAACTGCCATACCCATTCCCAAGGCAGTTTCTACCTTCTTGGATACCCCAAGGAAAGGACAGATACCCAAGAACTTAACTAGTACAAAGTTTTCAATTAGGATCGCACCTAAAGCTATTACAATAAGTTCTTTAATCATTAAGCTTCACCTCTCTTTTTTCTTTCTGACCACCAATTCATGATTCCTAAAACAATTCCAAGTGTTAAGAAACCACCAGGAGGAAGAATCATAATAAGGGCCGGTTGGAAAGTCTCTCCAAACAATTTCATTCCCAGAAATGTTCCATTACCCAATATTTCTCTCACACTTGCTAAAATAATAAGAGCAAGTGTAAATCCCAAACCCATTCCCAATCCATCGGCTGCCGATTTTCCAACATCGAACTTATAAGCAAATGCTTCTGCTCTGGCAAGTATAATACAGTTAACCACTATCAAAGGTATAAATATGCCAAGAGACTTTGACAGAGCAGGAAAGTATGCTTTGATAAGCATATCAATTAATGTCACGAAGCCGGCTATAATGACAATAAACGCCGGGATTCTAACTTTAGACGGTATAAACTTTCTCAGCAAAGAAATTACAACGTTAGAACCTATCAATACTGCTGTGGCTGAGAGTCCCATACCAATACCATTTACCACTGAAGTAGTAACAGCAAGGGTGGGACACATTCCGATCAGTTGTACAAATGTAGGATTTTCCTTAACGATACCCTTGAAAATCTCTTTATTTAAACTCACAATCCATTCCCCCCTGTTACTTATTTAATTTCTCTTTTACTATTTTTGTTGCAGTATTAACACCTTGCGTTACAGCATTAGATGTTATGGTAGCACCGCTAATCGCTACAATTTCATTGTCTTTTGGTGTTCCATTCTTAATTACAGCCAGCGGACTCGCAACAGACTTTCCGTTGTATTGGTCCTTGAACTTTGGCTCAGTTGCTTTTGTGCCAAGTCCGGGTGTTTCCTGGAAGTTCACTATATTTATTCCGGTAATCTTTTTAGAACTATCGATGCCCACGATCATGTCAATAGGTCCGCCAAAACCATTTGGTGCTACACCAACAGTATAACCAACAACCTTTCCGTCACTTTTTCCTGCATAGATATTTTTAACGATTTTATAATCGCCTTCACCTAAGCCTTCAACTTTTACCTCTTCAAATTCCGTAGCGGAAGGAAGTACAGATTTTCTTGCCTCATCCTGCAGTTGCTGGTTTAACGCCTCTATCTTTCCGGCTGTTGCCATATTACCTAATGCCAGTACCAGTGCTACAACAAATGTAATAGAAAATAATATTAAGCCTAATCTTACTATTTCATTATTACGCACGGGCCTTCACCTCCCCGAATTTTACAGGAGCTGTATACCTATCTATTAAAGGAGTTACCACATTCATAAGCAGTATGGAATAGGATACCCCCTCAGGATATCCGCCGTATAACCTTATAACAGAGGTAATTAGTCCACAGCCGATCCCCATAATAATCTGTCCTTTTGGTGTGACCGGAGAAGATGCATAATCGGTTGCCATAAAAAACGCCCCTAGGATTAGACCACCGGAAAGTACATGGTAGATAGCATTTCCTGTAAAAAAGCCGTCTTTGCCGAAAATGAAAGTAAATACTGCCACTGTGGCAATAAAGCTTACCGGTATTCTCCAACTGATTACTTTTTTATAGATTAGGTATCCACCGCCTAAAAGAAGCATAAGAACGGACGTTTCTCCTATACTTCCTCCTACATTCCCCATGAATAAATCCAAATAACCTGGCATTGCCTGTCCTACAGCTTCAGTTCCTTTTAAAATCGCTAAAGGAGTAGCTGAACTCACTACATCCGCAGCACCGGCAATGGGAAGCTGAGTAAAAGGCTGGACCCATTTGGTCATTGATACCGGCCACGAAGCAAGAAGGAATGCTCTTGCTGCCAGCGCGGGATTCATAAAATTCTGCCCTAAGCCACCAAACAATTGTTTTACAACAATAATTGCAAAAAATCCGCCTACTACAGGCATCCATAACGGTACTGTAACAGGAAGGTTAAACGCCAGTAATATCCCTGTTACTACTGCACTCCAGTCATTGATTGTAATAGGCTTTTTGCATAGCTTCTGCCATAAATATTCGGCAGCTATACAACTGAGTACGGTTATTGCAGTAACCAATAGTGCTCTAAATCCAAAATAGTACGCTCCTGCAATAAGAGCCGGACAGAGCGCAAGTACCACATCAAACATGATGCTGCTTACCGTTTCTCCTGATCTCACATGAGGAGATGAAGAAACAATTAGTCTATTGTTTATCATTTACAAACCCCCTTATTTCTTACTTTCTTACTTGCTTGCTCTTTTTTGTGCAATAATCGCCTGCTTTGCCCCTCTTATAGACTGTACCAAATGTCTCTTGGATGGACAGACATAAGAGCAACTTCCACATTCTATACAGTCCAGCGCATTATATTCTTCCGCTTTTTCCAAATTATTCTTAATTGCATAGGCACTTAAATAGATAGGCAGCAGGTTCATAGGACATGCATCTACACATTTACCACATCTTATACATGGGCTCTCAGGTTTAAAGGCTACATCTTTCTTGGTAAATGCTAACAGTCCCGATGTACCTTTTACTACCGGAACATCTATCGAAAACTGGGCGATTCCCATCATTGGACCACCCATTACAATCTTTGCAGGATCCTCTACAAAGCCTCCAGACTGTTCAAATAATACCTTGAAAGCTGTACCTAATCGTACAGCATAGTTCCTAGGTTCCTTAACTGCAGACCCTGATACAGTAACAATGCGCCTGATCAGAGGCATACCGGTTTTTATTGCCCGGGCAATAGCAGTACATGTATCGATATTATTTACGATTGCTCCAACATCAGCCGGAAGACCCCCTGAAGGAACTTCCCTGCCTGTAATAACCTTAATCAGCTGCTTTTCTGCCCCTTGAGGGTATTTAGTCTTAAGAACTACAACTTCTATTCCGCTCTCTTTTGCTGCATGTTCTTTCATGACTTTGATTGCATCCATCTTGTTTTCTTCAATGCCAATATAACCTTTGTTTAGTCCAAAAACCTTCATGATCGCTTTTAACCCATAAATAACTTCTTCCGGAGTCTCAAGCATTACCCTGTGGTCTGAAGTCAAATAAGGCTCACATTCGGCACCGTTAACAATAACATAGTCAATTTTCTTATCCGGCGGCGGTGATAACTTTACATGGGTTGGAAATCCTGCGCCACCCATACCTACGATACCGGCTTCTCGTACAATTTCTATAATTTGCTTTGGTTCAAGAGTAGAAAGGTCCCCCTTCGGAATTACACTTTCATGTACAATATCCTTACCGTCATTTTCAATGACAATCGCCATCACTTTTGACCCGTTCGGATGAAGCACAGGTTCAATTGCAACTACTTTTCCTGATACACTTGAGTGAATAGGCGCACTTACAAAAGCTTTAGAATCGGCTATTTTCTGCCCTACCTTCACTTCATCCCCTACGGCAACCAGAGGTTCGCAGGGCGCTCCAATGTGCTGCTGTACAGGGAAAATCAGTTTACCAGGTGCTTTTAATTCCATAATTGGTATTCTCTCTGTATGATGTTTATTATCATGAGGGTGAATACCGCCTTTAAATGTCAAAGCCTTCACTATTAACCTCACCTCTTTCATAATGTATGACAAAAATTATTATACAATGAATGTATACAAAATACAAATTAATTAAATTATTAACAAAGTTTTATGATAGAAAGAAAGTTGCTAAACTAGTTTAGCAACTCTTTTTATTATATATAAAAGGACGTACGATTTCAATGGAAATATCATATTAACTGCCACGCCGGGCGCACCCGGCACAAATAATGATGAAAATACATCTCTCGGATGGGTACCATCATATATTCCATGTTTTGCCGTCGGCTTATACCGGCGTCCGTGCCGGGATAAGCCTAAAATCACCCTCCATGGCGATTTTCCGGCTGCAACATTCCATATAGGATGATACCCATCCGAATCGGTCCTATTGTGTCTCGCATACTCCGAGCTCCGAACTCCAAGCTATTTTGCATACAATGCCAAAAATACGCCTGCTGCAACAGCAGAACCGATAACCCCTGCAACATTCGGGCCCATTGCATGCATCAGCAGGAAGTTTGCAGGATTCTCCTTTTGTCCGACAACCTGTGAAACCCTGGCAGCCATCGGCACTGCTGATACACCGGCAGAACCAATGAGAGGATTCACTTTTCCTCCGGTAACTTTGCACATGATTTTCCCCAAAATTACTCCGCCCGCGGTACTCATCGAGAACGCCAGCAGGCCTAACACTATTATTCCCAGTGTTTGTGGCTTTAAAAAGGTTTCTGCGTTTGCAGTGGCTCCTACCGTGGTGCCGAGGAAAATGGTAATGATGTTGATTAACTCATTTTGTGCTGTTTTATTGAGTCTATCCACTACGCCGCATTCTTTAAATAAGTTACCCAGCATCAACATTCCTACAAGTGCTGCCGCATCGGGCAATATGAGTGAAACAACAACTGTTACAACGATTGGAAATACTATCTTTTCGATTTTGCTAACAGGACGTAATTGTTCCATGACAATCATTCGTTCTTTTTTCGTAGTCAACGCTTTCATGATTGGCGGTTGTATGATTGGCACAAGCGCCATGTAGGAATAGGCTGCTACGGCAATTGCTCCAAGCAGATGAGGGGCTAGGGTCTTTGTTACAAAGATAGCTGTCGGGCCGTCGGCACCGCCGATGATTCCGATGGATGAAGCTTCTGCTACGTTGAATCCCAGTAATATTGCACCTATAAATGTAGTAAATATCCCTAGCTGGGCAGCTGCACCTAAAAGCAAGCTCTTAGGATTTGCAATCAACGGACCGAAGTCGGTCATGGCTCCAACACCTAAAAATATCAACGGTGGATAAATTCCCAGTTTAACTCCCAAATAGAGCAGGTCTAACAAGCCGCCCTCATTTGCAATTCTTTGTATATCCAGCTGCTTTCCCTGAAAAAGCTCCATATGGATGAGGCCTGCATTAGGTAAGTTTGCAAGCAGCATACCGAAAGCAATTGGTAAAAGCAGCAGCGGCTCGAATTTTTTGCCAATCGCCAGATATATCAATATTCCCGATATACAGAGCATGATTAAAGTAGGAAGAGTTACTTCATTTAGAGCAGTTTTATCTAAAAATTTTACAATTGCTTGTGAAAACAGATCCAAGTCTTATCCCTCCATTTCAGCAGGTAATATTCCTGTGCTTTAACCAATTGCAACAAGAACATCCCCGCTATTTACTGAAGCCCCCTTAGCAACGTTTACAGCTAAAACTTTTCCAGATTTAGGTGCCATAATTTCATTTTCCATCTTCATTGCTTCAAGGATACATACTACATCGCCTTCTTTTACAGTATCCCCTTCTTTTACATTTACGGCCATAATGGTCCCCGGCATTGGAGCGGTGATGCTGGTGGCAGATGCCGGTACGGCAGCCGGAGCAGCTTTAGGAGCCGGCGCAGCCGGAGCGGGAGCAGCCTTTGGAGCAGTTGCCGGGACAGCTGCAGGCCTGCTGACCGGTGCAGCAACAGGTGCACCATCTCTTATTTCTTCAACTTCTACCTCGTAAGATTTTCCATTTACGTTTATTATAAATTTCCTCATGTTTAACATCCTCCTGACTTATTGAATTTTTTAAAATTTATAGTCTGCTTTCTAATTGTTCTTTTCTGCTTACCGTATTCCATATGGGAGAAGTTTGTTCTATTCTCCTGAAGGATTTAATATTTAGGTTGTAAGTAGATTGATTAAGACTTGACGCTACTGCAGCAGTTAGGACTGCAATTAATTCGTCTTCATCTAACTCATCAAGCTCTTCCGTAGATACAGCTGGTTGCTGTATGACTTCTTGTTTTACTTCCGGCTTTTCCACTGTAACCGGAGCTTTTACCTCTGGCTTGTAAAAGACAATTCTCATACCTTCTAATAGTATCCAGAGGAGAATCAGCACCGAAAACACCGTACCCATACCAATTACAGTGACCGCCAGGCCTTCGTTTAAATGTTCCAACTAAATCACCCCGCTCTGATTTTATTTAACCACCCTGACCTGCCTTTAAAAGGCTGTAGATATTGACAAAAGAACCTGTGCAGTGGTTTTACTCCCCACTGTCCACTCCCTACTTTTATACAGGGATATTTCCATGCTTTTTAGCCGGCCTGTTTTCCCTTTTGCTTGCCAGCATTTCCAACGCACTGATAATTCTTGGCCTTGTGGAATCGGGTTCAATGACGTCATCGATATAGCCTCTTGCAGCAGCTACATATGGGTTGGCGAATTTATTTCTATATTCCTCAATTTTTTCATTTCTGGTAGCAACAGGATCAGCTGCATTTGCAATCTCTTTTCTGAAGATGATGTTG
>NZ_NPML01000030.1 GCF_002252565.1 Petroclostridium xylanilyticum | reverse complement strand
ATCTTTTTGGCATGCATTTCTCCCAAAGACCCGCCGATGACAGTAAAATCCTGGGCATAGACATAGACCAGTCGTCCATCTACCGTACCATAGCCGGTAACAACCCCTTCCCCGGGAGCTTCAGTAGCAGGCATATCAAACTCTGTGCCTCTGTGTTTTACAAAGGCATCAATTTCAATAAAGCTTCCTTCATCCATAAGCAAATTAATTCTTTCTCTAGCCGTTAATTTGCCGGATTCATGCTGCTTTTTAACTTTGTCAGCACCGCCGCCCTGCTCAATAACACTTCTGCGGTGCTGCAAGTCGTTAAGTTTGTCAATTGTACTCATTACTAACCCTCCAGACTGTAAAATTATTAC
>NZ_NPML01000028.1 GCF_002252565.1 Petroclostridium xylanilyticum | reverse complement strand
AGTCTTAAACCAGATTTACACGGCATTGATTCTGTTTTGCTTGTTAAAACTCATGCATATTCTGGTGGGTACCAATCATAACTTCTTGGAGATGGTAAGACTCATTGCAGGCGGACTGTGGAATACCATTGCCTACCTTAAAAAGTCTCTATCCACTGTAAAACCTCCAGGTCGCAAACGAAAGCGGTTTAATTGGAAGAGAGAGTACGTTGATTTCTACATCCAGTGTATGTTTGGTAAGGTTTCGTCATATTAAGTTTTTAAATTTAATATTGTTAGGCTTAGGTGGTCACTCCCCTTTTCTCTAACGTTAACCATAATTTTCTTATGGGTGCAGGTTATACCTGTAAATTATTACTATTGATTTTTGCTAAACTTTTATTTGCAACAATACTGGAGCATCCTAATAGAAAATAGTAATATTTGCAAAAAAGGAGTAAATTTATGGCAAGAGTTTACCTGAGAAAAGAAATAAAAAAAAGAATAGAAAAGGGACATCCCTGGGTTTATAAAAATGAGGTTGATAAAATAGAAGACCAGCTAATTAAAGTCAAGAGTTTTTAAGAAAAATTTTGAGAAATTTTTTTAGGCTCCTGACGTTAATGAAAGGCATGACAACAAGACCACCTAAGTGAAGTAGACATAAAATAGCTGGTCTAAAATAATAAGTTGCTCTTTGAAAACTGAACATCAAGTACGGTACTATCAAGCTGCTGTATGCTTTGCTGCAAGCATTTGAGCGTGTTCCTGGGGACTGCGTAACTGGTAAGGTTTCCTATCCCTTAGAACAGCAAAGATGATACAAACAAGCTTACGCATGACTGCTCCCAAAGCTACCTTTTTAGGTTTGCTCCGGCACTTCTGTTGATAAAACTCCAGCAACACAGGGTTGCAAGCTGTCTTATCCCTCTTGGTACGGATATTGGCAAGAGCAATTGTAAAAAGCACCCTACGAAGCAGCCTTGAGCCCCTCTTGGACATTTTATTGCGCGTACCGGTAAACTCTCCGGACTGCATGACAGAGGGGTCAATGCCGAAATAGGCAACCAGCTTGCCCGGCTTTGAGAAAGCTGAAAAGTCGCCAATCTCCGCAAGAATGGTGGCAGCCGAGAGAAGACCTACGCCGGGCAGGCTCTGCAAAAGCTCAAGTGACAATGACAACACAGGCATATCCTTAGTCATATCCTGAGCAATCAGCAGACGGATAGCTTTAAGGACTTTCTCCAGGTTTTCCTCCAGGGTTTTGATCATGGAGATATACACACCCAGCATTGCAACATTAGAAGAATTATGAATGCTCAAAGGAGCAAATTCTCTGGCTTTGGAGACTAGAAGCTCATACTTTGCAGTTGCCCATTTAAGGCTTTTACGGGACTTCTGCTGAATAAGCGAAATCAATTTGTTTTTGTTAGCCTTAAGAATATGGGCAGGCGTAGGATACTCCTCCAAGACTGCAAGAGCAGCCTTTGAAAAGATGTTGGGGAATACATCCTTAAAGTTTAGCATGAGTTGGTCAACAATACCCGTAAACCTGTTTTTGTAGGCAGTAAGCTCGTCAGAGAGCTTGTAGTACTGGCGGCAAAGGCTCCTTAAGCATTCAATATCCTCATCGAGGATATTAGTAGTTTTAAGCTCCTGAAATCTGTAGAGCAATGCAATTTTCCGGGCATCCACTTTATCATTTTTCACTTTTCTAATTCCAATATTTTTGATAGAATCAGTCTGGATGGGGTTTGTTACTGAAACCTCAAATCCAGCTTTACAAAGTGAATGGAAAAGGATTTTGTGATAGTGCCCGGTGGATTCCATGACGACGAAAGGCCTTGAAGCGAAGTCCTTTTCCGTTTTTTTAAGCAATTCAACGGCTCTTTCCACGTCGGTACTGGAATCATGGCGAATCTTCATGCGGGCAATCACTTCATTGGATGGAGAAAGAATTGCCATCTCACTGAAGAATTTACCCACATCAATGCCTGCAATGGGTCTGAAATTCATTAAAAATGCCTCCTTTACAAGATTGATGGACTTAAAAGCCTCCATTCCTTCCCATGTAAGCAAACAACCTTGCATGTGACACGAGGAACCAGCTTATTAGCTGGCCTCAACCAGCCAAATCATGTAGACTTACCGGAATGGATAAATACTCTTTCATACGGGTAATCGGCCCGCTAAGGTCCGTCCCAGGAGGTGATACACACACCTTCCAAGTCCGGAAGATATTATACATGATTTTCAAGGTTCAGGCCAACAGGTGCTGGCATAATGGCTAAGATGTGAAGCCGTATGATGTGCTTGATGTTTAGAAAAGTATGAAGTTTGAAGTGTTATGTTAACAATGATTTTTAATGGGTCGAACAGTGGCTTCGGTCACTGATTTAATACAATATTAATTGTACAAGGAGAGGTAAGTCCAACCCAAATACAGATTGTATCTGAAGAAATTGGTAAAAAAGTATTTGAAAAAGAGATGGAAAAAGCACAACAAGCTTATGAAAAACCGGAAATAGCAGCACCAGAACTACCACCGGCTAAGCGAAAAGACGGGAAGCTATATATATTTACCGATGGAATGCAGTTAAATACAAGGATAGAGCAAAACGGTACGACTTGGCGTGAAATGAAGTTAGGGTTGGTGTTTACTGATAAGGATGTAATTAAGCGCGGAGAAGATAATATCAAAATTGTAAAAAAGGAATATGTATCATATTTTGGAAGCGTCACAGAATTTAAAAAGGCAATATTTGCAGCAGCCGCCAGAGCAGGTTACGGTAAACTAAAAGAAGTAGTTGTCATAGGAGATGGAGCACAGTGGATATGGAACATGTGCGACGAATTATTTCCGGATGCAGTAAGGATACTTGACTACTATCACTTAAGTGAGAATGTTCATCAGTATGCAAAAATACTATATCCTGAAGATGAGATAAACCGTAAAAGGTGGGTAAAAGAAGTAATGGATAGAGTAAACAATGATGAAATTGAAGAAGCAATTAAAATTGTAAACAAGGTTAAGATTAAAAAGTTACCAGACAATGTAGTAAATCTTCCAACATATATGGAAAACAACCGAGAGCGAATACGCTATAAAACTTTTAAAGAAAAAGGCTATTATATAGGCAGCGGAGCGATAGAAAGTGGTAACAAAATGGTGATTGGACAAAGGATGAAACAGGCGGGAATGCGTTGGAGTATCAATGGTGGACAGTATATAGCTGCATTACGTGCAAAGTATGAAAGTCACAAATGGGATGACGTTGTAAAAGTAGTGAACGAATAGTATGAAATAATATCCATGTAAAAAAATGTATATAACAATCGGGTAACTATACCCATTTTTACTGGAAGATTTATCACATATGTGAAAAAGTATCTTCTACTGTAAACTAGACGGTAATTTTTCAGATAATGGGTCATATATAATTTATGCACCCCAAATACAATATGATATTTGCAATTCCATTTGGTATGTGATAAACTTTCATTATCCATACTGTTTTCCTCCTTTGATTTAGTTGTGGTTGGCAGACCATCATCTATTCTATCAAAGGAGGAAAATTTTTTCTACTCATAGCTATAAGCTTTTTAGAACCACAGGCATAGCCCGTGGTATTCATAATACAAAAAAAGCCGAGTTTACTTAAGCTGGTAAACTCGGCTAATAACGCAATATCTTTAAGAGATTTAACATCTAAAGGGTCATCATCACTTTTAGGTGAATTTTTTTGATGATATCTATTTCTTTTTTCATAAATCTAATATTGTGTATGTTGAGTCGGCACAAGAGAAGATTCTTTGCTGCACACGGTAAATTCATGAACCCATTTCCTACCAAAACCTTTTTACAAGTTTTTTTAAAAATGCCATTTCAGCATTCATTTTTATAAGATGAGCCGTATTTTTAATGTGTTCCCCAGTTTACAATGAACAGGAAAAAGAAGCGTCCGGGGATTCGATCAATGCTATCTAAAAAAGGGTATACTCTATCAACCAGATGTTCCTTTCCGGAGATATCCAGTGTATACTGAGTATGCTTTTAAAGCGCATTAATCTTACTTGCATGTGATAGGGGCAAGCCGCACATCTACCCATTTATCATACTTTGGGTAGACCTCAGGCCTACCCCTATCACAAGTCAAATTATTGATGGTTCATGGTTCAACCAAAGTTTATTTTTAATATATAATCTAGATACTCTTCATCTAATAACGAATGTACTTTTCTTATTTTTAAACTTTTTTTCGGATATCTTGTTTCATCTTTCCTTACCATATTTAATGAAAGTCTTTTGAGCATCGCAAGGTTTTCAGGCGCTTTTCCTTTTCTGGTTTTGCAAGCGTCTTCACTAAAGGTTACATCAAGAGACCAATGCATACTCTCAATTCCCCAGTGCTGCCTTACTGCTTTTGCATATTCTATTACAGAGTTTACGCTCCCAAAATGAAAAGCTCTTTCCTCTGTTTTATTTCCCTTCTCTTCAGTTCTCCTGATAACCATTCCAATACCATTCATCTTTTCCCATTCTTCTTTTGCATCCATCCATTTTATATCGGTAGAGTAGTAATATATTCTTTCCTCAATTCTGCCATGCCCCTTCTCAAAAGTCCTATAACTTTCTATTTTCTCATTCTTAAATCCATTCTTTTCTTCATCTAAAAAATATTCCTGTACTTCTCCATATAATATGGGATGATTTCCTTTAAGGGCTACAACATAATCTGCCTTGTTTTCTTTTACAATTTTTTTCACAGTATCTTTTTGAGTATTCATTGCATCTACAGTTACTATGCATCCCTTTATAAAAAGCATGTCTAAAAGCTCCGGCACCGCTGTAATCTCATTACTCTTATCATCTGTTTTTACCTGTCCAAGTATCATTTTATTTGCGCTGCACCAGGCATTAACAATATGAATACCTTTCTTATCAGCTGCTTTGTCTGCTGTTCCACACATTGTCTTCCCATCGATTGCAACTATAGTACCTTTGCTAATTTCAGTAACTTCTTTCATCCACGTTGCAAAGCATTTTTCAAATTGCTTTGGGTCTATAAAATCAAAGACTCTTCGTATGGTACTATATGATGGAATGCCATTTGGAAGTTCGAGATATTTCCTTAGCCACTCTTCTTTTTTCTTAGCCCAGACTTCCATCTCCTCCCATTCGTTAAACCCGCAAACCGATGCAACTACTGCTATAAATAATACATCAATCAATTTATGCCAAACTTTACCTGTCTGTCTTGGATCAAATATTATCATAAAATGTTTAAAAAAGCTCCCTTTATATTTTTTATTGACCATCGATATCCCCAATCTAATTTATATCTCTAGTCAATATCTTACTATAAAAGGATTTGCTTTTTTACAGGTAATTTATTCATTGGCTAAATGTTCCTTCATGAATTTGCCGTGCCTGTATGATAGCCTGTTAAGGCGCCAGCCGCCCATCTCCCTCTATGCTCGAACTTCATAGCCATACTTCGAGGGGGTGGGGGCTGGCCGCATCGGCTGGCTAATCATAGAGGGGAGGCTTGTTGTCAACTGGATTCTTGAAAAAGTTTTTTCCCTATGTGAAAGGAACATGTTAATGTTAATTATTTACACTAATGTCATCTTTAAGGGGGGTAAAATTTAATTATAAAAAGGTCCATTTTTCACTTGACAAATACACTTTTAGTGGATAATAATTTCTATCAATAATTTGGCCAAAATCATTATTAATAATAACCATATCATATCTTGGATCCTTCCATAATTTTTTATCTAAATGATAACCAAGATATACCATCTCTTCATCAGCTCTGAAATATTCAGCTAATGAAGTTCTTTGTCTTATATAATAAAGAAAATCATATGGGTCATTTAAATAAAAAGTAAGCAATTCTAAATCAAAAATTGTTAATACTATTGGAAATGGATTTTCTTGTTTTTTTCTAACATCACCTGAGTTTGATGTGCTAAAGCTGGATAATTTTCAGTTGTGATCACCATTATGTATACATCGTCTATTTCTTCTGAAAGCTTTATTTCGTTTCCAACTTCATCTATAAACATTGCACTCTTTTCTAATATTTTTTCGCGCGATACCAATCCTTGTTCATAGGCATCTTGAACAGCTCCCTTGAAATCATTGTTTAACGCCTTATCATCACCTGTTCTGGAGAGTTCGGTTAGTTTCTTTGATTTAACTTGAACACATAATGCCTTGCTTCCAAGGATACAAAGAACATCAATATCTGTATACGTTTGCCCTTTTTTAGTTATGACTTTAACAGACTTAAAAGTTCTACTTGTCCCAAAGACTTTTGATAAAAAGTCGTATGTAATTTCTTCTCCAAAAGTACCTCTATTTTTTCCTGCTTGATCTCTGTATTCTTTATCACCCATCATCCAATAAAAAGGGCTTTCATATACTGCTTCAAATAGCAAAAAAGTGATTGGTATAAAATATCTATCATCATCTAGCTTAATTATTGGGTGTGAATTGATAAGATTATAATTCCCAATAGTTTTAAATTGTGAATTTGAACCTTTTTGGGGAGTTATAGAAAAATAGTTAAAAAATGACTCAACGTTAATACTGCTATCAAAATCTGATTTTTTGACTATAAATAATTCTATTAAGCTTTTATAAAAGGATTTCCAGCCATATTTTCTTATTTTATCAATACTTAAACCTTCTTCTACTTTTGCATATTCAAAAAATAGTTCTACATATTGATACAATTCCATCATAGGTAAAATATCTTTGATATGCTTTATAAATCCTCTTTGAGAGTTCTTTTCTTTTATACTTTTAAACATTGCAGGCATTCTTTCTTTTAAGTCATACAAATGAACTTTTTGAGATTTTTCTTGGAGAATACTCTTAATTTTAAATACAATATGTTGTGCTTGATTAATGTCGAATTCTTTTTTGCAAGCAAGCCATTCTATATCGTATTTATATTTTCTCTCGAAAAACTCCATATATTGGAAATCATAAACACCTGTACCAGAGTAAAAGATAGGTTCTATAAGCATGTCTCCTGTACCAAAAAAATTTTTCTGATCAACTCTAAAATCATCTATTTTATTTTCTTTTTTGATACTGTTTTCTAGTTTCTCAATAAATGGTGCCATAAAAGACTCATGCAATTCTTCCATTAATTTGTAAGTTTTTTGTTTGAGGTTAATTAAATCTTGTGGAGTTTCGGGTATTGAAAAATCAATTTCATCTTGAATTAAGAAGCCAAGTAAAAGAGAAGCTTCTTTTACACTGAGCCGACCCCTAGTATCTATTTCATGCAGTTTTTCAGGATTGATATGAAAATCTTCAAGAATAATCATGCATAGTGCGTAGACATATCCTTTCTGATTTACAAGATCTTTTATTTTTTCAATTACTTTTTCAGTCTCTTCCATATTTTTCTCCAAATAATGACTAGCCACAAATTAATCTCTTTATACTTTTGAAATACTGCCAACATCCCATTATAGACATAATTATATCATAAATTCTGGAAAACATGTTGAAAGACTTTATTTGACTAATTTTTCAGAATATCATTTGCGCTTTCCCTGACGAGCTATACCCCCATATTTATCAAAGAAAACCCAGTGAGGCAATTAATACTTTTCTGTCGTTTATCTTATAAAATAAAACCCCGATCATTTTAAAAATAACCGGGTTTTATTATTAATTATCATCGTTTTTGCCTCACAAAAGCCCCTTCCTCAAAACGGCTGAAAGCCTTATTTCATGCGGCTTTCGACACGTTTTATCAGAACTATGCACTCAACGTGATACGTAACTGGAAACTAATCAAATCACTTTTATTTTTCATTATTTATCATATTTTCATGTTATCCTATGTAACTGAAAACCCTTGTAATATCTGCATTTTTCGGAAACTGTTTTACTACTCTTTACTATGTGTATTTTATTGTAAAATTATTTTACCGCCATTTTGGGTGGAAACAGGGTGGAATTGCCACCCAACTATTTTTCATCATTGAATTGCTCTATCGGCTTTATATTAAATGGGTCAGTCAGGTCATACCCTTGATACTTATTAAGGAATTCAAGTAATGCTGAACGTGTAACCTTCATTGAACCAAGTTTTAATCCTGGAAGCAACCCAGCCTTGATAATATCATAAACATACTTTGTATTTGTCTTTATAAGTTCAGCAACTTCACTGACTGTATAAAGAACATCATATGATTCAGCATTATATATGACAGTGACATCTTGTTTTTCACCGATTAGATTATGTCTTTTCAAATCGTTAATAATTGCATCTGCAATCTGCTTTTCATCAATTTTTATTTCCATAAGCTTAACCCCTATTCTTTTGAAAATTAACTTTCAATTTCATTATAACAAAAGGGATGTTCCGTTCAAGAACACCCTTTCATACTTTAAGCACCTTCATATTCAACATCAAAGAAGTATACAGGTATTTCTTCAGGTTGGATGTTCAACAGTTCAGCAGCCTTTTCTATCTCTGATTGTGTGAAGTCTGTTGCACTTTTTAACCTGGAATTGATTCTTTGCTTGGTCATGCCCATAAGCTTCCCAAAGGCTTCCTTACTGCCATACATGGCATTGATTCTTTGTTCTAACTTCTCATGATTAAAAATGACAAACATTTTACATTCCCCCATTCATCTTATACGTAAAATTCAACTTCATCCTTCAGCTTGATGGTTTCCCAACCAAGGTACTTCCTTAAAACGTTCATAGCATCAATTAAGGCTTTGACTTCATCATAATAAGGGTTGTCGGAAAACCTTTTATATTTCCCTGTTCTCTGTTCTTCTAAGAAGCAATCCAACAAAGCTTCATAATGCGGTTTAATTGCATCAAGTACATGGTCTATGGTAATCACACCCTTTCCTTTTTTGCTTTTAATGCTGACACACCACACCAATAATCATTGGCACGAATACCCCAAAATTTACAAGCTTGCCTTTTTGCATCTGTGGAATTTTTGGCAATACAGGTGAATTCCCTTCCACCTGGTGAAGTAACTTTGTACTTAAACACCAAATCACCCTTTCAAAGTTATTATTTAACCTTGCAAGGTTATTTTATCACCCTTCAAAGTATTTGTAAAGATATTTTTTGACTTTTTAAGGTTAATTTTTAATTCTCTATTGATATTATTTGCCTTTTCATGGTAAAATCTTTATGAAAGGATGTGATAAAATTGATTACCTGCAATATTAGAATTTTAATGGCAAAACACAAGATAGATGATATTCAGGAACTGATAAACCGTTCAGGATTAAGCAGAAATGCAATCAACAGGCTTTATAAGGGAACTGATGCTGAAATTGAAGCTACCAGCCTAAAAACCCTTATAACACTTTGCAAGGTTTTTAACTGTAAGCTTTCTGACTTATTGGAATATACACCTGATTCACCTGAAGAATAATAAAAATAAAAAAAAAAGCACTTGGAATTTAATCCAGGTGCTTTTTTTTTATATGCTATGCCCTTCCAGCTTGCCCATATTAAGCCCAAAACATTAAGGTAAGGTATTTATATTGCCCAGGGTAAAAAAGCCCTTCAGAAGCCAAATAAAGAAGCACCTGCCATAAAATCAGCGGGTGCTTTAATAAACAATACCTTCTATATCATAAGTTGGTATTTTACCAATATCCCCAATAGCTTCAATTGTTGGAATTGAACCATCATCAAAGAAAACCGATTCAAGAACACTGTAAGCTGCTAACAAACTATTTTCAGGCGGGTAATATGTTCCACCCATTGCAGGTGCTTTTTTAAGAAGCTGATTAAATTTATTTTGAATTGTTTCATCATATTCACCATCAACTTCAATAATTGGGATGCCATTTTTTAAGGTACATTCAACCTGTCTTTCAACCCCCAGGTATTTACCTTTAGCAATTATTTTGGGCATGGGTTCACCCCGCTTTCTTGAATAGTCACTTTTCATATATTCTTCAAATTCTTTTTTAAGTTCTTCAGGTGCATCATCTGTCAAATGCCAGTTGTCATATTCCATGATAAAGTAAGGGGAATCTATGAAGCTTGGTCTTGGTTGTGACATATTATTTCACCGTTCCTTTGAAAATTAACTTTCAATAATCCACACCATCAGGACAGTCCACATATAAAGGCTTGTTTTCCTGCAAGCAACTTTGGATTGTCCTGATAATTTCATCTTCATCCATATCCTTGATAATCATCATGGGGAAATTCTCATGAAACCGTTCAGAATAAGCATAAAGCAAGCCTTCAAGCATGGAAATTCCCCCTTTCTTTGAAATCTTAATTTCAATTATAGCACAAATCGCTTATACCAGCTATATTTGCCTTTATAAGCGATTTGTACCCTTTTTAATATGATTGCCTTACCAGGTTGCTTTTCGTCCAATAGAGGGCAAGCTGTAAGGCAGGATATTTCTTATTTAGTTGCCCACTTAAACATAGTATTAATGAAATTAAGCATTTCAAGCCTGGTAACTTCACCATCTGGATTGAACTGGTCATTGTATTCAAACCAGCGGTAAGAAATAGCAGTATTTAAAGCATCCTTTGCCCAATGCCTGGTAATTATCTTCCATTCATGATTAGGTTCTGCAAATTTTGCCAGGATGGACACCATTTCACCCCAGGTAATATTTTTATCAGGATTATACTTCCCATCAGCACCCATTGAAATCAAACCTGCATTTAGCATGGTACTGACTGCTTCATTGTACCAAGCATTGGCTGCAACATCTTTAAAGCTGTTCTTGTCAGAATAAACAGCAGCCTTGCTTTCAGGGGTCAACAACCTATAAACTATTTGAGCAAGTTCTGCCCTTGTAACTGTGCCTTTATTACCCAATAAACCATCAGCATAACCAAGCAAATATTCTGTTTTTGTGGTGTCCAAAACAGCTTTGCCATAGGATAAAACAACCGCTGGTTTCTTCTCAACTACTGGTTCAGGTTTAACAGTATGTGATGAATGGCTGGAATGTGAAGGTTTTGAAGGTGTTACTGGTGTAGGTTCAGGTTGTGGTTGTGGGTCAGGTGTTGGTTCTGTTGGTTCTTCAGGTTCAGGAGTATATTCTTCAACCTTGTATGTTTTTCCATTTGTTAAACCAATTATTTCAGTTCCAGTAAGTGGTTCTGCTTCTGATTCATTGGCTGTCAGTGTGCCATCCGCTTTCACATAGTTTATAACATCATCTGCTGTGACTTTATAATACTTTCCTGCTTCAAGCCCTATAATTTTACAATCTCCTGCTGTTCCCAGGGAAGCTGAATCAAGGATTACTGCTGTTGGTTCAGGTTGAATTACTTCATACGCAAGTTTTAGATATTTGGTATTGTAAGCATTATTTGTATTATCAATGTAATCAGTTTCCCAGCCTGTGGGAATCAAGTTTTCATCTGCAAACAATTCAACTAAAGATTCAATTGAATCTTCAAGGGATAACCAAGCCCATTGAATATTGGCTATGTCAGAACCCCCAACAGTTGCAGTGTTGTTATACAGCTTTGTTCTTGAAATGGTCATTGCCCCATTATTTACAACACCACCGCCAACATCATCTGCTTTATTTTCTGTAATGATACTGGATGTAATATTACAAGTTGAACTTGAAGCAGCATTGAAAATTGCACCACCTTTGCCTGTTGCATGACCATTTTTAAGGATGCAATTGTTAATATTGACAATTGCACCGCTATTCATTGCAATATGCCCACCGTTTATTCCTGTGTTATTTTCAAAAATACAATTATTAAAATTTGCTTCACCATCCCAGGCATAAATCGCACCGCTTGATTGAGTTGAAATGCAATTTTTAAAGGTCACATTATTAAAGTCTATTCTGCTATAGCTTTCAATAAATGCGGTTAGTGAAGGAATTTCAGCACCATCAAAGGTAAAGTTATTAAATATTGTTGGATTAGAAGAAGGTGAGCCTGCAATATTTAATTTAGCTGCTTCATTTGCTCTCTTAATGGTGATATGCTTATCAGAACCACCAAATGAAACACCTTCAGGAATATCAATTTGACCAATGATTAAGATAACATCACCATCTGCCGCTGCATCAATTGCAGTTTGTAAGTCTGCCAGTGTGCTTACTTCAACAGTTGGTGAAGCTGCCCTTGCTTGTGGTACTTGACATAAAATCACCAGTGCCGCCAAGCACATTGTCCATAAAAGTTTTTTGAATAGGTTTGTGTGTTTTTTGTTCATCTTGTGAACCTCCTAAAAATAATATTTGACAGTATAACTGCCATATCAATATTATAAAAAATTAGGAAGTTCCAAGCAGTTATAACCATATTCGATATTCCTTGATGAACGAAAAAAAGCCCAAGGAACAGCCTTTATTGGCTATCCCTTGGGCATTTATCATTATTATAGATGCACACCTTCAGCGGCAACCTGCATTGCTTCATATAGTCCTTCAGCAAGGTAATCCATTATACCATCAAGGTCAGTATCTTTACTTACATTGTTGGTTATACCACCCATTTCAACTTTGATTTCAGCAGTTGTAAAGCGGTTTATTACTTCCTGTTCAGCAATATCACGCAAATATTCAAGGCTTTCTTCACTCATTTCCATTGAATTAGCCATCTTTGATGTATTGGCTGCTGTATCAGCTAAATTTTTCATTGCTTCAGCATTACTGAACATAGATAAAAAGTCATTATCTTGCACTGTTTTGGCTGCATTTGCCGCTTGTGCTGCACTTATTTCAGCTTGTCTTTTGACTGTTGCTTCCCACGCATCTGACTTCATCCTTTCAAGTGCTGCATCCCTTGCCGCCATACCAACTTCAAGTTGATTCCTATAATTCTGAAGGTCAGCTTCCCTTGCTCTTTTGGCTGCATCATTTTCCATCTGTGCAGTTGTTCCAAAAGTTACTTCCTGAATTGCACTAATGGACACCCCTGGAATCTTATTCAGCAGGTTAATGAAATTATTGATGATTCCAATTGCACCATTGACCATGTTTTGAAGAATGGTCAGTACATTTGCTTTCATATCACCCATGAAATTCTGAATTCCAACACTTGCTGTCATGATTCCAAGCTTCAGCTTATCCCATAAATCAAGAACCCAATAAACACCTGTGAAGAATCCAATTTTTACCCAATCCCAGGCGGTAAGAATTCCATTCATGGCAATCTTCCAGGCTATTTCAAGCCCGCCAACTGACTGAACCCATTTATAAATCATTCCGATTAAAACACCAATGGCAACTGCAATCCATAAAACAGGATTGGAAAGCATAGTGGTTATTAAAGCCCTATTTGCAGCAACAGAAAGCCATGTTGCAGCGGTTTGAATCCCTGTAATTGCCGCATAAGCACCAACAGCAGCAGTAAGCCCCCAAAATATTGGTTCAAGGGTTGACCAGTTATCATATATCCATTGCGCCCCTCTACCAATACCCTGAAGCACTGGTTCAAAGGTCTGAAGTAAGGTATTCCCAACAACTGTTCCAATCTGTCCAATAGTCATTGGCATTTCAGCAAACTTGGCATTGGTTTCATCAGCAGAAGCAAACATTGCATTTTTGATAATGTCAGCAGTAATTAAGCCTTCAGCGGACATATCCTTTAATTCGCCAACTGATTTTCCCATGTATTCAGCAATTGATTGTGCAAGAAGCGGCGCATTTTCCATAATGCTTCTGAATTCATCACCTTGTAATTTACCTGCCGCCATTGCCTGTGTAAGCTGGTACATTGCCGCTGTCTGTTCTTGAATACTTGCCCCGCCAATAGCAAAGTTCTTGTTCATAAGTTCAGTAAATGCAACTATTTCAGCATTGCTTGAAAAAGCATCTTTTGCCATAATTCCAAGCTTGGAAACAGCGGCGGCAGTGTCCATATAAGCAACCCTTGAAGCATTTGCTGATTCCAGTATCATATTTTGAAGTTCTTCAGTAGTTTGAAGTCCATCATTCATTAAATCAAGCCTTGCATTTGTAGAAGTCATGGAATCTGTAAGTTCAATAATTTTTTTAGCACCAAAGGCAGCGCCAACAGTTGCAGCTATACCCTTCAATTTACCCAATAAACCATCAGCAGCCCCTTGACCATTCCGCACATCATTATTAAATTGTTGTTGTGCTTGGTTTGCTTCTCTTATTTGTTGTTCAATCTCATTAAAAGCCAATTCTGCCCTGTTTAATTCTGTCCTTGCTGCTTGAATACTTGCAGTATCAATTGCATTACCTGAAGCAGTCTGAAGTGCTTCAAAACTTGATATTGTCATATTCAAAGCATTGGTAATACTTCTTAATCCTGGTGTCATACCATCATAAACCTGAATAGCTGTTCTTATTGTTGCCATCTATTATTCACCCCTTTCTATTTTCCTTCTTTTCTGCTCTAATTTGAGCATTTCCATATACAGTATTTGCCACTTATCTTTGTTTGGAATTCGTTTTGCATTAGAAAGTTCATTTTTAATTTGGCGATTAGATTTATTCATAATTCTACAAAAACCATCTTTATAAACTTCAAAAAGCTTATGTTCCTTGTTT
This sequence comes from Petroclostridium xylanilyticum, assembly GCF_002252565.1. NCBI lineage: Bacteria > Bacillati > Bacillota > Clostridia > Eubacteriales > Oscillospiraceae > Petroclostridium > Petroclostridium xylanilyticum. Next base: position 5,499 of record NZ_NPML01000028.1, on the reverse strand, counting down.
AAAAGAATAATTCCTGTATCAAGCAGTTGTCCAACTTCTTCATCAACTGGAACAGTATCATCAGGAACATAGTTAATTTCACTTATGAAGGGAAGGAAACTGAACTTCACTGCCCACAAATATTTGTTGATTATTTCAATGTTTTGATTCATCTTGTTTTCACCCCTTTCTAACAGCATTGTTTAAGAATTTTATATAGTAAATCATCAACGATTTCCATTCTTTCAAGAACCGTATCAGGTGAAGCAAATTTATTTATTTTATCCCTATCATGTTCCAGTGAACTTAACACTTTCCACCTATATTTTTTCATCAATGCTTTACCTTCTTCACTTTCTCTTATTTTTTTAATTGCACCGAATTTAATTTGCTGAACATACTGATATGATACATTGAACTTTTTACCTATTTGTTCAATTGATTGTGGTTTCCCCTCTAATCCATAATGCAAAATAAGAACTTCCCTGCCAGTAATACCATTTTTCAACTTGAAGGTTAAATAATTGACATCCATAAAACTAAAATCTTCACCATTGAATTCTGTTTCTTTACCAAATACTGAATCAAGCACTTCATATAGGTCTTGCCTTAATATGTCATTATCAATTTCTTCATCAACTTCTAAAAAAGGCTGTTCTGAATTTTTATCTGCAAGTAATTCTTCAAGGTTTCTATCATCATCTTCTGACACAACATTATTAAGACTATACATTACTATTGGGTCACTTGTTGAATCACTTTTTTTAACCCTGGAAATATTTCTGTTTATGAAATTAAGCATTATACCTTTAATTACTTCACCAGCATATGAAATAAACTTAACAGGTTCTTCAGTATCAAAGCTGTATTTTTCAACTGCCTTTATAAAAGCAATCCAACCTTCTTGTTCCAGGTCATCAAAATCAAGTAATGCTTTACTTGCAACACCACCATATCTGTAGGCAAAATACTTGACCAGCCCTGTATTTTTCTGTATCAGTTCATCCAAAGCTGAATAATTGCCTTCTTGATATGCTTTTACAAGTTCTTCATTAGTCAAGTAATTCACCCCCTTCAGCGACTATCTAAACATAGCCATGATGCTAAGTTCAGGATATAGAATCATTGATAACTTCAGTAAAGCTTTCTTCTTATTCCTTCTAACTGTTGCAACATCAATATTTAAAGCATTTGCTATTGCATTTCTTGTCTTATCTTCAATATAGGAATTGTAAAAAATAGTGAAGCATCTTTCACCAACCATCTCATAAAGCTTTTTAAAAGCTTCATTCATGCCCTTTACAAATATTGCTGCTTCACGTTTCTTATTAGCTGGTACTGAAGCATCATTCAGCATAATTAAGCTTTGCTTGAACCCTATAATATCGCTGATAGTGGATGAAATAACTTGTTCCTCATATTCATTAAGCAAATGTGCTTTTCTTAAATCATTTAAAAAGGTTTCCGCTGCCTGTTTTACTATTTGCTTGACTTCAAATAAATCCAGTGTTTCCACCAATAACAACCACCCCCTGAAAACAAATAGCTGCACCAATGCTGAAGGTTAGTCCACCACCAGTGCAGCTTTAGTATAGGCATTATTCTTCTTTAGGTGTAGGATTTATAGCATTAGGATGTCCATCCTGCATTACTGTTCCAGTATGTTCAACTTTTCTTAAATGGTCATATCCATCATCAGTTGGGTTAAGTCCATCAGGTGTTGGTGTGCCAATTCTTACCCCAACCTGAAAGCCATTTACCGTTTTATTAACAGTATCATCCTGGTATTTCATATCAAATTACACCCCCATTTCATCTTTAACTTCATCTTCAATTTCAGCTTCAACTTCCTTGTAAGAAGCAGGGATTATACTATCAAACTTCAAAACAACATTTTCAATTGCTTCAGCATCAGCAATAATTGCACTTTCCCTTAAAGTAAAAGATAAACCGTTAGTTGGGTAATATCCAGTATTAAAGAAGTTTGCAAAATTGTTTCTAAAAACATCCAACATGCTTACAGCCCTATTAAGTAACCCCAGGCTGAAGCGGGTAACCTTCATTCCATCTTTTCCATACCTGTTTGAAAGAACCGCATGGAAGTGTTTCATGGTCTGATAATCACCAAAGAACGGTTTTACCATTTCAAAAGCTTGTTCATCAGTAAGGTTGTCACCAAGCAAGTTAATGAATCCAATTGCATTTGAAATCTGAAGCTGGAAGTCATCAGGCTTTCTTATAGTGAAATTTAAAATGGCTTCTTTTTCTTCTGTGATGATGGTTAAAAGCTGTTTATTAAAATCATTATCATTGGCTGTAATTTGTGCTTTTACCTTCCTGATTTCATCCTGTTTGGCATCACTGGTGTAATAGGAATTGCTTTCTCAGTTCCTTATTTCTTCCAAGAAAGCATTTGTAACCTTTTTGTAGTTTTCAAGAAGCTTTGTTATTCTGTTTTTTAATTCCATTTTCATGTTTATTTACCAACCTTTCTTTGTTTATAATTTTTCAATTAAGTCCTTCAATTCTTCAGTGGTAAGCCCTTCAAAAGGGTTATTATCCAATTGCCCTGATATTTCAACCCTGTCCTTAAACATTCCCAAGTGCCTTCCAAGCAGTTCCAAAGCCTTCAGTTTATCATGCAGCTTAATTGATATTCCAACAGTATTTTGTTTGATTTCAGCAATAGCTGATAGCTTTTCCTGCTGGATGCTGTCAGTGTCAAAGAATTCAACCTGGTTATTTTCAATTTTTAAGTAATCAGTAATAATTGAAAAGCCAATCTTACCAAGTTCCTGAATAACCCTATCCTGTGTTATACCTGTTCTTCTTGACCGTTCATCCATCATTTTTTCAATTCTTCTTTGGATGTAGGGTTTTGTAAGGTTTTCATTAGCAATGAACCTTGCTGTTTTAGGGGAATACCCTGCCCTGATTGCCGCCTGTGTTGCGTTCAGGTCAATCAGATATTCTTCACAAAACCTTCTTTGTTTCGCTGTCAGCTTTGCCATTTTATCCACCTGCCTTTCTTTTTAAGGTGTCCGATATGTCCGAATACTAACTTCTTAATCCAAGTCAGCCAGCACCTGGTTCAACAATGCTTTCAAATCCTCATTGCCCTTGAAGCCATTCAAATCAAGGGTTACTGTTTTACCCATGCGAACTTCATCATTCATATCTTTCCATTTAGGTTTTGAAACCTGAAGCCTTTTAGCTTCCTTGTAGTACCTGAATTCCCCTTTTTCTGTAATAACAGTTACTGGTGTTTCCATCTCATAATACTTTGCCATTTTTATCATCCTTTCTTTAATCAACTTCATCAAACCAACCATCATAAATCATGTTCCTGGTGTCCGTTCTGCAATTTTCCCAAGTAAATTGTGGGTAACCAGCCTTTATAAAAGCACTATCAATTTTCATGACAATGTTATTTGGTATTGGTGAACCTTTTATCAAATAATCTTCAATGAATCCAAGGTCATCTTCAGATAAAACATTCAGCATCTGACCAACTGCAATTGCATTATTTGGCGGCAGCTTGTCCAGGAAATCAACAAATATTGACATACTTACACCCCCATAGAACAAAGCTGCAATTTCTTCATCCAATACTTTTCATGATATTCCTTCACCTTTTCAGGATGTTCAGCCCGCCATTGCCTTTGATAAGCATTGATTGATTCCTTGTTTTCTGCTCTATATCGTTTTAAATAGTCCTTGCGGTTATTAGCTTTTGCATCCATAAATTTCACCCCCCCCCCCTAAAGCATACTTTGCCCTAAGATAATTTTACCAAAATGTGATGTCATTTTCACTATTAGAACACTATATTTAGTATGTTTCTAAAAAATAAGACACTATATATAGTGTCTTTAGTGTTTTTCTATGATTTTGTAAATTGTTCCCCTGCTCAATCCATACTTTGCAGCCAAATCAGAAACTTCCATTCCAGCAGCATAATCTTTTCTAATAAGCTTGTTCCGCTTCTTCCTGTCATGATATTTTTCATTAAAATTCTTGGGTATGTATATGTTTTTACCTGGAAGCTGATTGAGCAATTCTTGAAAAGCAGCTTCACCAACAACTTTCTTCAGCTTTTCTATTGAAACCACATTTGACATTAAACCACCTTCTTTTTGACTTCATCTTGAACTTTTTAGGGTATCTTGAACCGAATCTTGAACCGCTTCAAACCCTTATGAATAAAGGGTTTATAAGCTATCGGTTCAAGAAGTTCAAGTTCAAGTTGCTATATTATTATATTTTTTATACTTATATAATTTTTTCTTATATATATTTTTTTTAATTATATATAAGAAGTTAAAAAGTATCTTGAACTTCTTGAACCGCCTTGATATTACTGCATTTCATCTTGAACCGAATCTTGAACTTCATCTTGAACTTTTGCTTCATCTTGAACCGCAGGAACTTTGACAAAAATTCTGTATTTCACCCCACCAATTTTCTTATCAGCAATTACAAAACCAAACCATTTCACAACAAACCTTGAAAATTCTACATTTGACATGTACGGAATTTCAATACTACTGCAAAAATATTTGTAGGCTTCATAAACATCATTTGTAGATTTATTGTTAAAATCAAAATGGTTTAACATTGTTGAAATAACCTTTATGGAATCAAAATTTAAGGCTACAGTACCAAGTTCTTTATATAGAGTTTTTTCGTATTCTTTTTCTAATTCAGCAACCTTTTGATTAAGCATTTCTTCAAACTTCTTTTCAATTTCCTGATAATTCATTTAGTTAACCTACCTTTCTTTTTTTAACTGACTTTATTCAATTTAAGCTGTTTGATTTCTTCAGGGTTTGTTAAGTCATAACCTTCAAACCTTTCCAAGAATTCCAGCAATGCTGACCTTCTTATTTTCATGCTTCCAAGTTTCAAAGTCGGTAACAATTTAGCTTTAATCAAGCTGTAAACATAAGCAGGGTTTGTTTTTATTAACTTTGCAACTTCTGCAACAGTGTAAAGAACATCATCTTCCATTCCTTATTCACCCCCTTCAATTAAATCTTCCACTTTGACACCCAGTGCTTTTGCAATTTTTCCTAAAGTTGCAGGCTTTGGGTTACTTTTCCCTGATGCAAGCCTGGTCAAAGCAGGTCTTGAAACATTCGCTTTTTCCGCAAGTTCTGTAATTGTAATACAAGCATTTGCCATTCCAAGAAGTAATTTTTGAGCATCTAACTTCATCTTTTTCACCTTCCTTGTACAATTAATATTGTATTAAATCAGTGACCGAGGCCACTGTTCGACCCATTAAAAATCATTGTTAACATAACACTTCAAACTTCATACTTTTCTAAACATCAAGCACATCATACGGCTTCACATCTTAGCCATTATGCCAGCACCTGTTGGCCTGAACCTTGAAAATCATGTATAATATCTTCCGGACTTGGAAGGTGTGTGTATCACCTCCTGGGACGGACCTTAGCGGGCCGATTACCCGTGTGAAAGAGTATTTATCCATTCCGGTAAGTCTACATGTCGTAT